>NZ_JBFOCM010000011.1:0-69888 GCF_040907825.1 Aeromonas sp. s7(2024) | reverse complement strand
AGAGCGTCACGCTTGTCGCGTTGAGGAGGCGCATATTACGCTTCTCACTTCGAAAGTCAAGCGATTGTTTTCGCTTTTCTTTCGGCGCCCACTTCACTAGGAAGCTGGCTCATCAGTTCGGCGTGTTCCGCCGTGCTGGTAGGGGCGCATTATAGGGAGCCGCGCCGGGATGACAAGAGGAAAACTGCAAAAAATGGCACTTTTTACAGTTTTTCGGTTCAACCGTTGCTTTATTAAACAAAAGCCCCGCATCGGCGGGGCTGTTTCGGGCAAAAAACCCTTAATTCACATCACACTGCTACCTTTTTGACCAGAATTCGCGGGCAAAGCTGCGCACCTTTTCCCAATCGGTAAACTCAATGTCCTTACTGGTGTCAGTACTGCCACCGGTAATCTTCATGATCAGCTGGATGATGCGCGTCTGCCACCAGTTATAGCGGGAGTACTGCAGCGCACCGGCAAAGACGCCCAGGGTTTTCGGCTTCCAGGGAGAGAGGCGCAGGAACTTCTTCATATAAGCATTGGTTTGTGGCGTCTGCTTCTCTGGCTTGCGGGCCGTCAGGTTGACACAGAAGAAGGCCGCATTGGCCACCTCCAACTGCTCCTGATGGGCATGAATAAAGCTGAACAGGCTGGGATGGAAGTTGCCATAACGGATAGAGGCGCCGATCAAGACCTTGGCATACTTGCTGAGGTTGCACATCGGCAAGGTGTGCAGATCGTGCATCACCACTTCGCATCCCGGCATCTGCTCCAGCATGACATCGACTATTTTGCGGGTTTGGCCATCCCGAGAGGAATAAAGCACCAGAATCTTGTCCATAACAACCTCAACTACGCCAGAATGCAGGAGTAAACAGTACCAGAAGCGTGAAAATTTCCAATCGGCCAAACAACATGGCCAACACCAGTACCCACTGGGCCGCTGGCGAGATATTGCCGAAGTTGGCTGATACCTCTCCCAAACCCGGACCTACGTTGGTGAAAGCCGCAGCTACAGCGGTGAATGCGGTCACTTCGTTCAGCCCCGTCATCAGCAACAGCAGCATGAACATAAAGAAGAGAATAATATAGGTGGCGAAGTAGCCCCACACCGCCTCGACGATGCGCTCGGGCACCGCCCTATTCCCCAGCTTCAAGGTATAGATGGCTCTGGGGTGAACCAACCGCTTCAACTCGCGCATCCCCTGCATGAACAGGATCATAAAACGCATCACCTTGATGCCGCCGCCAGTACTGCCCGCGCAACAGCCGATAAAGGCGGAGAACATCAGCAGCATGGGCAGGAACGAGGGCCAGTCGGCATAGGTCGTGGTGCTGTAGCCGGTGGTGGTCCCCAGAGAGACCGCCTGGAAAAGACCGTGGTTGAGCGCCTCTTGCCAGGTGGCGTAGTGTCCGTGGGTCAGCAAGGCGACAAAGCAGATCATCACCAGGGTCGCCTGGATGGCCAGAAACACCTTGAGTTCAGAATCATAGAGGTAGCGCCCGAGCCGAACCGGGCGGTGAGAGAATACGGTAAAGTGGAGCGCAAAGTTCACGCTGGCCAGCAGCAGGAACACCACGGTAATCAGGTTGATGACCGGACTGTTGAAGAAACCGATGCTGGCATCGTGAGTGGAGAAGCCACCGACCGACAGAGTCGAGAACGAATGGCACACCGCATCGAACAGCGTCATTCCGGCGAGCCAGTAGGCCAGCGCACAGAGCGCGGTCAGCAGCAGATAGATGAACCAGAGCGCCTTGGCCGTTTCGGCGATGCGCGGCGTCACCTTGGTATCCTTCACCGGCCCCGGGATCTCGGCGCGATAGAGCTGCATGCCCCCGATACCCAGCAGTGGCAGAATAGCCACCGCCAGTACGATGATCCCCATCCCCCCCAGCCACTGCAGCAACTGGCGATAGAACAGAAACGCCTTGGGCAGATTATCGAGCCCGGTCAGTACCGTTGCGCCTGTGGTGGTCAGGCCGGAAAAAGATTCGAAGAAGGCCTCCGAGACCGACATATCCGGCACATCGCTCATGATGAAGGGCACCGCCCCCACACTGCCCAACACGGTCCAGAACAGCACCACAATCAGAAAGCCCTCTTTCGAGCGCATCTCCTTCTTGTGGTAGCGATTGGGAAACCAGAGCACCACACCGAGCAGCAGGGCGATCAGAAAAGAGCTGACGAACTCGGCACCACCACCATCCCGATAGCCAAAGGCCACCAGTGCAGGCAACAGCATGGTCGAGCTGAACAGCGCAACCAGCAGGCCAACAATGCGAATAATGCTCAAGATGTGCATTACAGCTCCCTTTCCCCAATTAAAGAGCGATGGATTCTAGCCATCTAAGGGGCTGAGGGATACCCGCCCATGAGTCCGGTCGGTCAATTCACGGTCCACCTGAGCCCATACCGAGGACTCCCACGCCACCTGCAAGGTGACCAGCTGACCGTAATCCGCCGCCAGCAATTCGCCATTATGGCTGCTGATCAGCGACTCGACCGTCCCCATGTCACCGTAATCGCAGTGAATGAGAGAGGGAGTGCGCGGCACCTTAAGCAGGGTAGGCAGCTGCTTGAGGGCGGCACCGACGCCGCCCCCATAGGCTTTGACCAGTCCACCGGTGCCAAGCTGGATGCCGCCGTAGTAACGCACTACCACGGCGCAGATTTCACCGAGCCCCGAGCCCATCAACTGGGCCAGGATCGGCTTGCCCGCAGTACCGGACGGTTCGCCGTCATCGCTGAAGCCATAAACCTGACTATCTTGCGGCGCACCAGCCACAAACGCCCAGCAGTGATGGCGCGCGGCCGGATGTTGGCGCTTGATCTCGTTGACCCACCCCTTGGCCGCCTCGACGGTCGGGGTGTGGGCGATCAGGGTAATGAAGCGGCTCTTCTTTATCTCTTCGGTCAACTCCAGCGGGGCAGCCGGAATGGAGTACGCAGCCGCCATCAGAGTCCTGCTTGTCTGGTCATGTTCTCCACCCCGTTGGCGTGCAGCACCACGTTGTCTTCGATGCGGATGCCGCCGAACGGACGCAGCGCCTCAATCTTGTTCCAATTGACCCTCCTGCCCTGTTCGCCCTGACGCAGCGGCTCCAGCAAACTGTCGATGAAGTAGAGTCCCGGCTCGATGGTGAACACCTGATCCACCTCCATCACCCGGGTACAGCGCAGATAGGGGAACAGCTCGGGCGCCGCCAGATGGGTGCCGCGCTCATCCTGCATGAAACCGCCTGCATCGTGTACCTGCAGACCGAGGAAGTGGCCGAGACCGTGAGGGAAGAACACATTGGTCACCCCGGTGTTGATCATCTCGTCTACCGACATATCCACCAGCTCGGTCGCTTGCAGCAGGCGCGCCAGCTTGTGGTGCATCTGCAGATGCAGCTCGCTGTAGCGGCGACCCGGTTTGATCTCCTTGATGATTTCCTGCTGCTGCTCGTCGAGGGCCGCAATCAGATCGGCGAACTCGCCACGCCGCCACGCCCAGGTGCGGGTGATGTCGGAGGCATAGCCGTGAAAATCGACGCCGGCATCGATCAGGAAGGAGTGGCGCTCCGCATCGGGTACCCGCAAGGCAGACAAATGGGTGTAGTGAAGGATGGCTGCGTTGCGGTTGATGGCGACGATATTGCCGTAGGGCGCCTCATTGGCCCCCTGCCCGACCGCCTTCATGTAGGCCAGATTGATCTCGAACTCGCTCGACCCCGCCATAAAGGAGTCCTTGGCGGCGATATGGCCGCGCACCCCAATCCGGTTCGCCTCGCGCAGACACTCCAGCTCGTAGGGGGTTTTGTAGGCGCGGTGATAGTGCAGGTAGTTGAGTACCGCCTCCGGATTGGGCTGGGTCAGCCCCAGCAGCTCGGCCACTTCCAGATGACCGCCCAGATAGGCCCACTCCTGCCTGTTGGCTGGTAGATGGTCGGCCACCTGTTCCGGCCGGGTCAGGAAACGGATATCGAAGAACTCGACCCAGAAGGCGTTGGGCAGATCCGCTACCTTGTGCCAGAAATCCACCGGGCGGTAGAACAGCAATACTGGTTTGTTCACCCCGTCCACCAGCAGCCAGCAGTGGGGATTGTCCAGCACCGGCAACCAGGCTTTGAAATGCGGGTTTACCTTGAACGGGTAATCCTGATCATCGAGGAAGATGCGGTGAGTCTGGCCGGAGTGGATGGCCAGTCCGCTGAGCCCCTGTTGTTGCAGAATGTCGCGGGTGCGCTGCTGCAAGGTATCGAGGTGCTGGGCAAAAAGTTGGCTGTAGCTGCTCATGGCGTCCTGCTCCGAGGTGAATGTGATTGCAGCATAACATCAAGCGCTTGGCGGCTCGACCCGTCAAGCAGCCGCTTCGTGAGGTAACGCATACGTTACAAACGTGTTTGTTATCAACACAAAACCAATCATTAACAAATCAAAAACAATTCAATACACTGCCGGTAGATACATGAAGTCAGGGATTACTCATGGACAACCTCTGCCTGTGGCAACCGGATCCGCTCGGGATGCAGCAATCCAACCTCTACCGTTTTATGGCGGAGGTGAACCGTTTCCACGGCTTGCAGTTGCAGAACTACCCGCAGCTTTATCAATGGTCGGTGGAGAAGACCACCCGTTTCTGGCCGCTGGTATGGCAACACTGCGGCGTCAAGGGCGAGCTCGGCAACATAGTGGCGGAGAACCGTCAGGATATGCAGCGCACCCGCTGGTTCCCCGACAGCCGCCTCAACTTCGCCGAAAACCTGCTGCGCCGTCAGGACGAGAGCCCGGCTATCATCTCCCGCATCGAAGGTAGCCCAAGTCGCACTCTGAGCTGGGGTGAACTGGGGGAACAGGTTGCCCGGCTGGCGCAGTGGCTGCGTCATCAGGGGATTGGTCGTGGCGATGTGGTCGCCGCCTACCTGCCCAATATTCCGGAAACCGTGGTTGCCATGCTGGCAACAACCAGTCTCGGGGCGATCTGGACCTCCACCAGCCCCGACTTTGGCGAGGCCAGCGTGGTAGAGCGCTTAGGCCAGACCCGGCCGCGGGTGCTGTTTGCGGTGGATGGCTATCGCTACAACGGCAAAGCTATCGATATTCAGGACAAAGTAGTAGGGGTCGTCAGCCAGATCGGCAGCATAGAGCAGACGGTGATGATCCCCCTGCTCGGCAACCCGCTGCAGCTTGGCCACAACTGGCAGCAAGTGCTGGCGAGCCAGCCGGACGCCAGCCTCCAGTTCGAGTCCATGGCTTTCAACGACCCGCTCTATATCCTCTATTCATCCGGCACCACCGGCAAACCCAAGTGCATCGTGCACGGCATCGGCGGCACCCTGCTGCAACATCTGAAAGAGCATCAGCTGCACTGCGACATCAAGCCGGGGGAGCGGATCTTCTATTTCACCACCTGTGGCTGGATGATGTGGAACTGGCTGGTAAGCGCCCTCGCCTCCGGCGCCACCCTGGTGCTCTACGACGGCTCGCCGTTTTACCCGGATGGCAATGTGCTGTGGGATCTCGCCCGTGACGAGCAGGTCAGCTTGTTCGGTACCTCGGCCAAGTATCTCGACGCACTGCACAAGCAGGGTTACGCCCCCATCAAGAGCCACGACTTGCCGCACTTGCGGCTGATCTGCAGCACCGGCTCCGTGCTGTCGCCGGAAGGGTTCGACTACGTCTACCAGCAGATCAAGCAGGATGTGCAGCTCAGCTCCATCTCAGGCGGCACCGACATCTGCTCCTGCTTCGTCATCGGCAACCCGCTCAGCCCTGTTTATCGCGGCGAGAGCCAGGGGCGCGGCCTCGGCCTCGCGGTGCAGGTATTCAACGAAGCGGGCCAGCCGGTGCAGGGGGAGAAGGGCGAACTGGTCTGCACCAAGCCGTTCCCGGCCCAGCCGGTGGGCTTCTGGGGAGATGAAAGCGGCGACAAGTACCACGCCGCCTACTTCGAGCGGTTCGACAACATCTGGTGCCACGGCGACTGGATCGAGTTGACCCCGACCGGCGGCATTCTGTTCTACGGCCGCTCTGACGCCACCCTCAACCCGGGCGGCGTGCGCATCGGCACCAGCGAGATCTACCGCTATGTCGAGCAGCTGGACGAGGTGGAGGAGAGCATCGTCATCGGCCAGCAGTGGCAGCAAGACGAGCGGGTGGTGCTGTTCGTCAAGCTCAAGGCGGGCTGCAAGCTGGATGAGCCGCTGCGCGAGCGGATCCGCCAGCAGATAAAACAGCACTGCACCGCCCGCCACGTGCCCTCCCGCATCCTGCAGGTGGATGCCATCCCCCGCACCAAGTCCGGCAAGATCGTCGAACTGGCGGTGCGGGAAGTGGTGCACAATCGGCCCGTCAACAACACCCATGCCCTCGCCGATCCCGAGGTGCTGAACCAGTATCGCAACCGGCCTGAACTGGCCAGTTGATAACAAACTCATATTCATCCGAGGCGCCGCAAGGCGCCTCTCTTTTGCCCGTTTTGTGATGAAGAGCTTTTACTCGAGATCTGTTAAACAAATGTTTTAAATAGGTGTTGAAAATGTCTCCTTTTGGATCAATAGTGAGCCTCGCCCCCTGCTGGGGATTAAGGAGCACCACTCCCCACTGAGTGGGAACAAGGAGACACTCTCATGATCTACCAAGGCGAAACCCTGTCGGTCAGCTACCTCGAAAACGGCATTGCCGAGCTGAGGTTTGATGCCCCGGGTTCAGTCAACAAGCTGGATCGCGCTACCCTGCTCTCCCTGAGCGAAGCGATCGCCGCATTACAACAAGAACGTGAACTAAAAGGTCTGATACTCACCTCCGGCAAAGACGCCTTTATCGTCGGTGCCGACATTACCGAATTCCTGGAACTGTTCGATCTGCCGCAAGAAGATCTGCTCGGCTGGCTGAAAAAGGCCAACGACATCTTCAATGCCATCGAAGATCTGCCGGTTCCGACCCTCTCCGCCATCAAGGGCCACGCCTTGGGCGGCGGCTGCGAGACCATTCTCTCCACCGACTTCCGTCTGGCTGACACCACAGCCAAAATCGGCCTGCCCGAGACCAAACTCGGCATCATGCCGGGCTTTGGCGGCACCGTCCGCCTGCCGCGAGTGATCGGCGCTGACAACGCACTGGAGTGGATCACCACCGGCAAGGATTACCGTGCCGATGACGCCCTCAAGGTGGGTGCCATCGATGCCGTGGTCGCCCCCGACGCGCTGCAGAGCGCTGCGCTGCAGATGATCAAAGACGCCATCGCGGGCAAGCTGGACTGGCAGAGCCGTCGCGCCGCCAAAAAAGCCCCGCTGCGCCTCTCCAAACTGGAAGCCATGATGAGCTTCACCACCGCCGCCGGCATGGTTGCCGCCGTGGCGGGCAAACACTATCCGGCGCCGATGACTGCGGTGAAAACCGTCGAAGCCGCCGCAGGTATGGGCCGTGACGAGGCGCTGGTCGTTGAAGCACAGGGCTTTATCAAGCTGGCCAAAACCGACGTGGCCAAGGCACTGGTCGGTATCTTCCTGAACGATCAGCACATCAAGGCACTGGCCAAGAAGGCTGCCAAGCAGGCGAGCAAGGCCACCAGCCACGCCGCCGTACTGGGTGCTGGCATCATGGGGGGCGGCATCGCCTACCAGTCTGCCAGCAAGGGCATTCCGGCGGTGATGAAGGACATCAACGAGAAGGCGCTAGCACTTGGCATGGGCGAAGCCACCAAGCTGCTCAACGGCCAGCTCGAAAAGGGTCGCATCGACGGCATCAAGATGGGTCAGGTGCTCTCTGCCATTACCCCGACCCTCAGCTATGACAACGTCAAGCATGTGGACGTCGTGGTCGAAGCCGTGGTTGAAAACCCGAAAGTGAAGGCTGCCGTACTGGGCGAAGTGGAAGGGATCATTGGCGAAGACGCAGTGCTCGCCAGCAACACCTCCACCATCCCAATCTCCCTGCTGGCCAAGGGGCTGAAGCGCCCGCAGAACTTCTGCGGTATGCACTTCTTCAACCCGGTGCACCGCATGCCACTGGTGGAGATCATCCGCGGCGAGCAAACCTCCGATGAAACCATCAACCGCGTGGTGGCCTATGCCGCCGCCATGGGCAAGTCCCCGGTGGTGGTCAACGACTGCCCGGGCTTCTTCGTCAACCGCGTGCTGTTCCCCTACTTCTTCGGCTTCAACAAACTGGTTGCCGATGGCGCCGACTTTGCCGCCGTCGACAAGGTAATGGAGAAGGAGTTTGGCTGGCCCATGGGCCCCGCCTATCTGCTGGATGTGGTCGGCATCGACACCGGTCACCATGCCGGTGACGTGATGGCGCAAGGCTTCCCGGCGCGGATGAGCAAGGAAGGCCGCACCGCCATCGACGTGATGTACGAAGTGAACCGCTTCGGTCAGAAGAACGGCAAGGGCTTCTACGCCTACGAGCAGGACAAGAAGGGCAAGCCGAAGAAGGTGGCTGACGCAGCCAGCTACGAGCTGCTGGCCCCCATCGCCAAGCCGAAACAGGATTTCGACAAGGAAGCCATCATCGCCCGCATGATGATCCCGATGATCAACGAGGTGGTGCTCTGTCTGGAAGAGGGCATAGTCGCCACGCCAGCCGAAGCCGACATCGCACTGGTCTACGGTCTGGGCTTCCCTCCCTTCCGCGGCGGCGTGTTCCGCTATCTGGACACCATTGGTCTGGATCGCTACGTGGCCATGGCCGACCAGTATGCCGACTTGGGCCCGCTCTACCGCGTCAGCGACCGCTTACGCGAGATGGCCGCCCAGGGCAAAACCTTCTACTGATTGCGGAAAGGAGATCCATTCATGAAAGACGTAGTCATTGTCGACTGTATCCGGACCCCGATGGGCCGGTCCAAGGGCGGCGCCTTCCGCAACGTGCGTGCAGAAGATCTGTCCGCGCACCTGATGAAATCCATCCTGCTGCGCAACCCCAACCTCGACCCGAACGAGATCGAGGATATCTACTGGGGCTGCGTGCAGCAGACCCTGGAGCAGGGCTTCAACATCGCCCGCAACGCCGCGCTGCTGGCCGGCATTCCGAAGCAGGTAGGGGCGGTTACCGTCAACCGCCTGTGTGGCTCCTCCATGCAGGCGCTGCACGACGCCTCCCGCGCCATTCAGGTAGGTGATGGGGATATCTTCATCATCGGCGGCGTCGAGCACATGGGTCACGTACCGATGAGCCACGGCGTCGACTTCCACCCCGGCATGGCCAAGTCGGTGGCGAAAGCCTCCGGCATGATGGGACTGACCGCCGAGATGCTCGGCAAGCTGCACGGCATCAGCCGCCAGCAGCAGGACGAGTTTGCCGCCCGCTCCCATCGCCGTGCCCACGCGGCAACCGTGGAAGGACGTTTTGCCAAGGAGATCGTCGGGCTGGAAGGCCATGACGCCAGCGGCGCCCGCTTCTTCTACGACTACGACGAGGTGATCCGCCCGGAGACCACGGTAGAAACCCTGAGCCAGCTGCGCCCGGTGTTTGATCCGGTCAACGGCACCGTCACCGCCGGCAGCTCCTCGGCCCTGTCCGATGGCGCCGCCGCCATGCTGGTGATGAGCGCGGATCGCGCCAAGGCCCTCGGCCTCACGCCGCGCGCCAGGGTACGTGCCATGGCCATCGCTGGCTGTGACGCCGCCATCATGGGTTACGGCCCGGTGCCGGCAACCCAGAAGGCGCTCAAACGTGCCGGGCTGACTGTCGGTGATATCGACCTGTTCGAGCTGAACGAGGCGTTTGCCGCCCAGTCCCTGCCCTGCGTGAAGGATCTGGGTCTGCAGGATCTGGTGGACGAGAAGGTAAACCTGAACGGTGGCGCTATTGCGCTGGGTCACCCCCTCGGCTGCTCCGGCGCCCGCATCTCCACCACCCTCATCAATCTGATGGAGGAGAAGGATGCCACCCTGGGGGTTGCCACCATGTGTATCGGTCTGGGCCAGGGCATCGCCACCGTGTTTGAACGGGTGTGATAACCAGCCGGATCGACGGGATGCACTACTGATAGTTGTCCCTTTTCGGGGCCAGTCTGACTGGCCCCTTTTCAAGTCTGTGACGATCGCCACACGGGGTGCTCGTCAGTGGTCAGAAGCTGTCTGTTGGCCGTCCCGTTTGGGTCGGCCTTTTTTCGTTTTAATCTTATCAATAGGCTGTTATTGCCTTAAACCTCACATTAGATAGGGGGCTTGCTTGCTTTTTACTCCCCCGACAGGTTCAATCTGCACAAAAAAATGGGTGGATGCACATACATATGTCAATGAGCAAACAACTGCTGATCGTCGATGACGACCAAGAGATCCGCGAGCTGCTCAATGAGTACCTGACCCGGGCGGGCTTTCAGGTATTGACGGCGGCGGAGGGCAACGAGATGCGTCAGCAACTCGCCCAGCACAGCCCGGACCTGATTATTCTGGACATCATGATGCCCGGCGAGGACGGTTTTACCCTCTGCCAGCAGATCCGTCGTGACTCCCAGGTGCCCATCATCATGCTGACCGCCGCCTCCGACGAAGCGGATCGGGTGATCGGTCTGGAACTGGGCGCCGACGACTATATCGCCAAGCCGTTCAGCCCCCGTGAACTGCAGGCCCGCATCAAGGCGCTGCTGCGCCGCGCCGAATTCCGCCAGCCGGAAAAAGAGAAAGAGCCGAGCCGCCGCCTGCGTTTTGCCGAGTGGACCCTCGACACTCTGAGCCACCAGCTGACCCATGACGATGGCAGCCTGCTGGATCTCTCCGGTAGCGACGCCATGCTGCTCGGCATGTTCCTGCAACAGCCCGGCGTGGTGCTGGATCGGGACACCATCTCGGATGCCACCCGCGGCCGCGAAAGCCTGCCGATGGAGCGCGGCATCGACGTACAGATCAGCCGTCTGCGCCAGAAGCTGGGCGACAACGGCAAGAGCCCGCGCATCATCAAGACCATTCGCGGCAGCGGCTACATGCTGATTGCCGAGGTGCACGAGCTGCCATGAGCAACAAGTGGTCCTGGGGGGCGCTGGTGCCCCGCTCCCTGTTGTCACGGATGATCCTGCTGCTGTTGCTGGCCATCCTGCTCTCCCAGACCATTCTGACCGGCATCTGGATGCAGCAGATCCAGAAGCGGGAACTGGAGGGGATGCTCAGCACCACCCGCAACCTCGCCATGTCTGCCGCCTCCACCGTCAACTTCTTCAAATCCCTGCCGCTGCAGTATCGCCATATCGCGCTGGACCAGTTGCGCAACATGGGGGGCAGCCGCTTCTTCGTCTCGCTCAACGAGGAAGAGATCCACATCAACGCCATCCCCGACAGCGAGCGCAAGACGCAGGTGCTGGAGGAGGTTCAGGGAGTGCTGACCCGCAAGCTCTCCGACGCCATGGCGATCAAGGTTGACTTCTCCCGCCCCGACGACCTTCACGTCTTCAACAACGACACCTTGCTGGCGGATCTCCCCTCCTCCTGGGCCCGCTACACCCTGTCGCTGGAGCCGCTCAATCCACCGGTACTGGTGACCCAGATCGAGATTGAAAAGGGGGAGTGGCTCTATCTGGCGGCCCTGCTGCCCGCCCCCTACATGACCCTCGACGATACCGTGATGCCAAGCAACCAGGTGCGTTTCATCGCTCTGATGACGGTGTTCCTCTGCTTCTTCACCTTTATGCTGGTGCGCTGGCAGACCCGCCCGCTGCGCCGTCTCGCCAAGGCGGCGGTCAATCTGGGCAAGGATATCGACCAGCCTTCGCTCAAGGAGGAAGGAGCGTCGGAAATCGTGGCGGCGACCCGCGCCTTCAACATCATGCAGCACCGCATTCGTCGCTATATCGACGATAGAGAGCGGCTGTTCAGCTCCATCTCCCACGACCTCAAGACCCCCATCACCCGACTGCGACTGCGGGTCGAACTGCTCGATGACGAGGTACAGATCGCCAAGTTCAACAAGGATCTCGACGAACTGGAGCTGATGGTGAAAGGGGCGCTGCAGACGGTCAAAGAGACCGACATTCACGAGAATATCGAGGAGATCGACATCAACGCCCTGCTGGAGCAGATGGCGGAGTCGATGAACCTGCACGACGAGCGGCTGATCATCGAAGGGCACTGCAAGTGGCCCTATCGCGGCAAGCTGCTGGCGCTCAAGCGCTGCATCGGCAATCTGGTGGACAACGGCATCAAATATGGCCAGCGGGTTCGCATCATCATCATGGATGACGAGGAGATGCTGATCCTCTTCATCATGGATGAGGGCCCCGGCCTGCCGGACGATCAGTTCGAGCGCATTTTCGAACCCTATTACCGGCTCAGCACGGATCAGGCTGGCACCGGCCTCGGCCTTGGCATCGCCCGCAACATTGCCCACGCCCACGGCGGCGATCTGGTGCTGGAAAACCGTCCGCAAGGTGGCCTGCAGGCCACGCTCTCCCTACCAAGGCAGTAACCTTATGAAGTGGTTGTCTTTTTCTGTCATCGCCCTGCTCTCTGCTCCCGTTGCCGCCTCCCAGGTGGAGGTACTGCACTGGTGGACCTCCGGCGGCGAAGCGAAAGCGGTCGAAGTGCTCAAATCCGAGTGGACCAGACAGGGCAACCAGTGGAACGACTTTGCAGTGCAGGGCGGCGGCGGCAAGAGTGCCATGACGGTATTGAAGAGCCGGGCTCTGGCGGCCAACCCGCCCGAAGCAGCCCACCTCAAGGGTTACGAGCTCAAGGAGTGGGCCGGACTCGGCTTTTTGCGCGATCTCAGCCCGATGGCCGAACACCTCGGCTGGTACAGTCAGATGCCACCCATGGTGCGTGCCACCCTCAGCCAGAATGGCGCCCTGATGGCGGTGCCCACCGGCATCCACCGGGTCAACTGGTTGTGGCTCAACCGCAAGATCTTCGAGCGCAACAAGCTGACTCCACCCACCAGCTGGGCCCAGTTTGTCACCGTCGCCGACCAGCTTAAAAAACGGGGCATCACCCCGCTCGCCATCGGCAACGAGCCCTGGCAGCTGGCAGTGTTGTTTGAAACGGTGGCGCTCGGTGAGGGCGGTAAAGAATTCTATCGCAAGGCGTTCCTCGAGCAGGACAGCGCCACCCTGACCGGCCCCGACATGGTGCGGGTGTTGACTCGTTTTCAGCAGCTGCGCGCCTATGTGCCGCAAAAATACGCCGGTCTGAAGTGGCATCAGGCCACCAACCTGCTGGAGAGCGGTGGCGCCGCCATGCAGGTGATGGGGGACTGGGTGAAGGGGGAGCTGAGCGCGGGCAACTACCGACCGGGTGAGGATATCGCCTGTCTGCCGAGCCCGGGCAGCGCCGGGCTGTTCAGCTACAACCTCGACTCCATCGCCATGTTCAAACAGCGGGATCCGGCCCAACTGCAGGCGCAGGGGGATCTGGCCCAACTGCTGATGACGCCGCAATTTCAGGAGGAGTTCAATCGGGTGAAGGGGTCGATCCCGGCGCTGACCAATCCCGACATGAGCAAGTTCGACCGCTGCGCAGTCCGCTCCTATCAGGATTTCCTGCTGGCGGAAAAGCAGGACAACCTGCTGCCCAGCATGGCGGAGGGGATGGCGACGCCGACCAATATGCGGCAGGCAATCCTCGATGTGCTGAGCAACTTCTTCAACGACCCCAAGGCCAACCCGGAGCAGACGGCGCTGCATCTGGAGCGGGCGATGCGCTCGACCCGCTGATCCGGGTACATTGCCAAACGGCAGAAATGACAAAGGCGGAATTGCTCCGCCTTTGTTGTTGAATCGTCATCCGATTCAGGATTGATCGTTCTCGTCCTCATCCTCGTCATAGTAATCGCTGAGCTCGATCCAGAGCCCCAACCCGACCATCACCATGGAGCCGAACCAGGTACCGGTATTCCCGATCGGGCTGCCCATCACTATCATGGCGAAGGACAAGAACCCCATGCCTGCATAGGCCTGTAATCTGCCGTAGGAGACCTGCATATTCACCTCCTTGTTGAATATGGTTCAATTTTTATATTACTCGTCCGGCGCAAGCTGGATAGGGCCGAATAACATTTCGGTTACATATGCTGGTGAATGGGTCGTTTGTTTGATTATTTTTTAGCCCTGAGTATCATTGGCAGCCGAATAGGTTGAAGGTTGATAATAGATGAGTGATTTATTCTGCGGCGCAACTCACGAGTTGGACGCAATCGGGCTTCGTTGCCCGGAACCCGTTATGATGGTTCGCAAGAAAGTGCGGCTGATGGCGGATGGCGAGACCCTGCTGGTCAGCGCCGACGATCCTTCAACCACCCGCGACATCCCCAGTTTCTGCCGCTTTATGGATCACACCCTGGTCGCCAGCGAGACAGAGCAGGCCCCCTACCGCTATCTGATCCGCAAGGGTCAATAAGCCCCTGTACCGGAGCACTCCATGACAACCATTACCCGAATTGGCACCACCCAGCGTTGGTCAGACGTGGTCATCCACAATGGCACCCTCTACGTGGTGGAAGTGCCCGTCAGCGAAGAGGCCGACATCCACCAGCAGACCCGCGAAGTGCTGGCAAGCCTGCAACGCCTGCTGGAAGCCAACGGCTCCGGCGTAGACAAAATTCTGATGGCCAACATCTATCTCAAAGACATTCAGGATATCGCTGCCTTCAACGAGCAGTGGGATGCCTGGATCCCGGCTGGCACCGCACCTGTGCGCGCCTGCGTACAGGCCCGTCTGGCCCACGAAGGCTACAAGGTCGAAGTACAGCTGACAGCGGCTGTCTAAGAGGCGCTTATCCCCGCCCCCTCTCCCACAAGGGAAAAGGGAGCAAACAACAGGGCGCTATTGCCAGCAACGGCTCCAATAGAAAGGCCCCGCCATCACTGGCGGGGCCTTTTCGTTACCGAGACCTGAACGACTTAGGCGGTCGGGGTCAGGGTAATGGTCACGCGGCGGTTCTGGGCTTTGCCAGCGGCGGTGCTGTTGGTAGCAACCGGCTGATCCGGGCCCACGCCGGTGGTGGAGATGCGGCTACCTGCTACGCCCTGACCAATCAGCTGGGCGGCAACGGCATCGGCACGATCGCGGGAGAGCTTCATGTTCAGATCGCGGGAACCGGTACTGTCGGTGTGACCGACCACGTTCAGGCGGGTCTTGTCGAACTCGGCAACCACCATGGCCACGCCGGAGAGGGTGTTGGCACCGGCCGCTTTCAGCTGGGAGCTGGAGCTGTCGAAGGTCACGTTGTTCGGCATGTTGAGGATCAGCTCATTGCCATTGCGGGTCACGCTGACGCCGGTGCCTTGCAGCTTCTCGCGCAGCTTGGCTTCCTGCACGTCCATGTAGTAGCCGATACCACCACCCAGCGCCGCGCCAGCAGCAACGCCGGTCAGGATGCCCTTCTTGCGGTCACCCTTGCTGGAGGAGAGCGCACCTACGGCCGCACCGGCAGCGGCGCCAGCCAGCGCGCCCCAGGCACCTTTGGAGGTCTGGGATTCACCTGTGTAGGGGTTGGTGGTACAGCCGCTCAGGGCAACGGTCAGTGCCAGAGCAGGCACCAGGATCTTGGCTCGCATGAAAAAACCTCTGTGAAAACAATCCGGCACCATGCCGGGGGCCGGATTGTAACGCGCTGGCACGCCATTGTCTGACGCAAGCCTGAACAGATGGCGAGAGTGGTGTTTTTTTGGGCAATCGGCGGGCTGTCAGCGCGGTAACTGACACTCGGCGTGGCAAGGACAGCTGACCAGATGATCGTTCACCATCCCCACCGCCTGCATAAAGGCGTAACAGATGGTGCTGCCGACGAAGTTGAAGCCGAGCTTCTTGAGCGCTTTCGACATGGCATCCGACTCCGGCGAGGTCGCCGGAATATCGCCGTTGCCCTGCCGCTGGTTGACGATGGGGGCGCCGCCAACAAAGCCCCACAGGTAGTCGGCGAAGTCGATCCCCTGCTCCTGCAACGCCAGATAAGCGCGGGCATTTCTGATGATCGACTGCACCTTGAGCCGGTTGCGGATAATGCCGGTGTCCTGCATCAGCCGCTCTACATCCTGCTCGTCGAAGCGGGCAATCTGCACCGGATCAAAGTCCGCATAGGCACGGTAGTAGCTCTCGGTGCGCTTGAGGATGGTGATCCACGACAGCCCCGCCTGCTGGCCGTCGAGGCAGAGCTTGGCAAACAGCTCGCGCGAGTCATAGACCGGCCTGCCCCACTGTTTGTCATGGTATTCAATATATTCCGGGTCCTTGGTCACCCAGGCGCAGCGCAGTTCCATTTCCTCTCCCTCGTTATTTCAGCGGTTTGCCCGACCCTGCCCACTGTGCAGGCGGCACTGCTCACATCATATACCGGACATCCCGCCCGACCAGCCAGGGCGCAGCACCATCCCGCGAATCCGCTGCAATTTCGCCTATTATCCGACCATGCCAGACGGTATACTCCCTCGGTTCACATTCAGCAAATCTTGCTCTGATTTTCACTTCGCGCGAAAAAAATTATGCAAAAATTCGATGTCAAAACCTTTCAGGGCCTGATCCTGCAGCTGCAGGACTATTGGTCCCGCCAGGGCTGTACCATCATTCAGCCGCTGGATATGGAAGTGGGTGCCGGTACTTCCCACCCCATGACCTGTCTGCGTGCCCTGGGCCCGGAGCCCATCGCCTGCGCTTACGTGCAACCGTCCCGCCGTCCGACCGACGGCCGCTACGGTGAAAACCCGAACCGCCTGCAGCATTACTACCAGTTCCAGGTGATCATCAAGCCTTCCCCCGACAACATTCAGGAACTCTATCTGGGCTCCCTGAAAGAGCTGGGTATGGATCCTGAAATCCACGACATCCGCTTCGTGGAAGACAACTGGGAAAACCCGACTCTGGGTGCCTGGGGTCTGGGTTGGGAAGTGTGGCTGAACGGCATGGAAGTGACCCAGTTCACCTACTTCCAGCAAGTTGGCGGCCTCGAGTGCAAGCCGGTTACCGGCGAGATCACCTATGGTCTCGAGCGTCTGGCCATGTACATTCAGGGCGTAGACAGCGTCTACGATCTGGTCTGGTCTGACGGCCCGCTGGGCAAGACCACCTACGGCGACGTGTTCCACCAGAACGAAGTGGAGCAATCCACCTACAACTTCGAACACGCCGATGTGGAGTTCCTGTTCCACTGCTTCGAGCAGTACGAGAAGGAAGCCCAGAATCTGCTGGCACTGGAAAAACCGCTGCCGCTGCCTGCCTACGAGCGCATCCTCAAGGCCGCTCACTCCTTCAACCTGCTGGATGCCCGCAAGGCCATCTCGGTCACCGAGCGTCAGCGCTACATCCTGCGCATTCGCACCCTGACCAAGGCCGTGGCAGAGGCATACTACGCCTCCCGCGAAGCGCTGGGCTTCCCGATGTGTCAGCGCAGTGAGAACAAGCAAGGTTAAGGAACGGACATGGCACAACATACATTTCTGGTAGAGATCGGTACCGCTGAGCTGCCGCCCAAAGCCCTGCGCTCCCTGGCCGAAGCCTTTGCCGACAACTTCAAAGCCGAACTGACCAAGGCCGATCTGGCCTTCGGCGACGTCGAGTGGTTTGCCTCACCGCGCCGTCTGGCGCTGAAGGTAAGCGAGCTGGCTGGCGAACAGCCGAGCAAGAGCGTCGAGAAGCGCGGCCCGGCCGTGGCGCAGGCGTTCGATGCCGAAGGCAAGCCAACCAAGGCTGCCGAAGGCTGGGCCCGTGGCAACGGCATCACCGTTGAGCAGGCCGAGCGTCTGGTCACCGACAAGGGCGAGTGGCTGGTTCACACCGCCAAGGTTGAAGGCCGTCCGGCCGTCGATCTGCTGGGTGAGCTTGTTAGCCAAGCGCTGGCCAAGCTGCCCATCCCGAAAATGATGCGCTGGGGCGACAAGACCATCCAGTTCGTGCGTCCGGTCTTCACCGTGACCCTGCTGCTGGATGGCGAGCTGGTTCCCGCCCACATTCTGGGTATCGACTCTGCCCGCACCCTTCGCGGCCACCGCTTTATGGGCGAGAGCGAGTTCACCATCGACAACGCCAGCCAGTACCCGCAGATCCTGCAGGAGCGCGGCATGGTGATTGCCGACTTTATGGCGCGCAAGGCCAAGATCAAGGCTGACGTCGAAGCGGCCGCTGCCGCCTTCGGTGGCGTGGCCGATCTGGACGACGCCCTGCTGGAAGAGGTCACCGCACTGGTCGAGTGGCCGGTGGTGCTGACCGCCAACTTCGAAGAGAAGTTCCTGGCAGTTCCGGCTGAAGCGCTGGTGCACACCATGAAGGGTGACCAGAAGTACTTCCCGGTCTACGACAAGAACGGCAAGCTGCTGCCGAAGTTCATCTTCGTCACCAACATCGAGTCCAAAGACCCGAGCCAGATCATCAGCGGCAACGAGAAGGTGGTTCGCCCCCGTCTCTCTGACGCCGAGTTCTTCTTCAAGACCGACCTCAAGCAGACCCTGGCCTCTCGCCTGCCGCGCCTTGAAACCGTGCTGTTCCAGCAACAGCTGGGCACCGTCAAGGCCAAGGTCGAGCGTATCGAGACCGTCGCCGGCTTTATCGCCGAGCGTATCGGCGCCGATGTGGCTCAGGCCAAGCGTGCCGGTCTGCTCTCCAAGTGTGACCTGATGACCAACATGGTCGGCGAGTTCACCGACACCCAGGGTGTCATGGGGATGCACTACGCCCGTCACGATGGCGAAGACGAAGCAGTTGCCGTGGCCCTCAACGAGCAGTACATGCCGCGCTTTGCCGGTGATGCCCTGCCGTCCGGTCTGGTTGCCTGCGCCGTCGCGCTGGCCGACAAGTTCGACACCTTGGCCGGTATCTTCGGCATCGGCATGCTGCCGAAGGGTGACAAGGACCCGTTCGCCCTGCGTCGCGCCGCCATCGGTGCCCTGCGCATCATGACCGAGAAGCAGCTGGATCTGGATCTGGTTGAACTGGTTGAAGAAGCGGTACGCGTCTACGGCGACAAGCTGACCAACAAAACCGTCGTTACCGACGTGGTCGACTTTATGCTGGGCCGCTTCCGCGCCGCCTATCAGGATGAAGGCATCGGTGCCGACGTGGTGCTGGCCGTACTGGCCCGCCGCCCGACCCGTCCGCTCGACTTCGATCGCCGCGTCAAGGCCGTCAGCCACTTCCGCACGCTGGATGCCGCACTGGCACTGGCTGCCGCCAACAAGCGCGTGAGCAACATTCTGGCCAAGGTTGAAGGCGAGTTGCCGACTGCCGTCAAACCGGAACTGCTGGTCGATGCCGCCGAGAAGGCGCTGGCCACCCAGGTTGCCGAACTGCAAGCCGAACTGGCCCCGCTGTTCGCTGCCGGTGACTATCAGGCTGCCCTCACCCGTCTGGCCGCCCTGCGCGAGCCGGTCGATACCTTCTTCAACGAAGTCATGGTGATGGCCGACGACGAGGCCCTCAAGGCCAACCGTCTGGCGCTGCTGAACAACCTGCGCAACCTGTTCCTGCAAGTCGCGGATATCTCCCTGCTGCAGTGATTTTGGTTGAATCAGTGATATAAAAAACGGCGCCGTTAAGGCGCCGTTTTTGTTTGTTCAAAACATTTAAAAAATCTATTTTAAAAATCATTGTCTTAAGCGTTATTGTAACTCTGACCTTTTACTCATATTTTCATGATATCAATTGAATATTCTTTGATAAAACGTAAGAATCATGCTCTCAAACGGAGGAATGATACATGGCCACCAATTACTCAATTCGTATTGACTTTGATAGAGAGCAAGAAAATCCTCAGCGAGTGTTCATCGCTATGGCCATGTATATTGAAGGATTTAATGCATTACAAGAGTCTTTTATGCAAGGTTTTGGCAAGGGTATCGAATTTGATACTTCCCTTGAAAAAACTAGAGAAGGGTCATGCATTGCAGACATAGCTATAAAAGTGAAAGATATAATAAGAGGGGTTCGCTTAGAGAGTCTTTACGATTGTATTTATGAAGGAATCAAGAAAGAGATTAGTACATCGGAGAAAATTGATTCAGAAACAGATGTGAAAACATTTATTAAAAATGTTTACTCTGCTTCAGGGGCAAACTCACCCCAAGATAAATTATTTACTTGTCATGGCGATGCAGACCCTATAAATATAGCTGACGCACTTAACAAAATATACAAAGCCAATAGTGAATTGAGTAAGAATGATAAGGTCCAGTTCGGGAGAGGAGATGATTTAACCGACATTAGTGAAACCTTCTCATGTCCAAGAAATGGCAGCCAAATATTTTCTAACACTGTAGAGGATTTCCCTGCCAAGGAAATTCTTATTGTTCGTCGTCCATCATATGTGAAAGGTTTACAATGGGATTTTGAAATAACTCATGGTAAAAATAAAAAGATAACTGCAGCAATGCTAGATGATGTTTGGTTCGAAAAGTGGGTTAGACACGAAGATGCACTATGGCCAGGGGATGCACTACATGCGTATGTCAGAACCAAAAGAAAAACAAATAAGCTAAGACCTCACCTCGCATCATACGAGAAAGAAATTGTTAAAGTCATACGCGTAGTCCCTCAAGGGGAAGTACAACAACTAGGCTTGGAGCTAGATCATGAATAAAAGAAATTATGATGTGGCGAAGAAAGAGGTTGTATTTATTGCACTTCCCTTACTTCTTCTATTCATAATAAAGTTATTTGACGATGCTTTAATGTCATTTGTTAAAATATCTGATTTCTCATTAGCTTTATCTATGATGTATGGTCAACTGCTGGCAAAAAGCCTTGATGTGCCTGATACAAAAAACGTATAGAAAGATTTAGTACATATCAGGTTTATATCTTTGCGATATCAATGATATCCATAACAATGTATATTTCATTTAATCTCATCCCATCTGTTAGGGTCGAATTCTATATTGCCCAGATAATTATCTTTATCGTGGGGATTATCTTTTATATTCCTATGTCGACTCTGATGAGTGACCTTTCAAAGAAATAACCCGTAGGTTCGATTAGCCGTCAGGCGTAATCGGACGTTCGCGTAAATGGATTCTCTCGCCATAACGGCCAGCCGCACTTCCCCCTCCAGCTGGCCGATCCTGTTTCACGGCAACCACCGTAATCAAAGCCTCTCGATCGTTCGATTACGCTGCGCTAATCGAACCTACAGGGGGGTAATGAGCTGTTATCATTTGAGACAGTGCCCAGCGCCGCCACGCCCAAGAGGAAAGTCATGGATATACCTGCCGCCCCATCCCCCGCCATCTGCCAGCTGTGTCAGGAGAAAGCAGATCTCGACTTCGACTTCACCATGGCCTTTCAGCCCATCGTCGATTGCAGCAAGCGCACCATCTTCGGCTATGAGGCGCTGGTACGGGGGATCAACAACGAACCGGCGCAGAGCGTGATTGCCCGGGTCAACGATGGCAATCGCTACCGCTTCGATCAGTTGTGCCGGATCAAGGCCATCGCACTGGCCGCCCGGCTCGATATGCGGGGCATGCTGAGCATCAACTTTCTACCCAATGCGGTCTACCGCCCGGAGCGCTGCATCCGCACCACCCTGCAGGCGGCCCGCGAGCATCTCTTCCCCATCGAGCAGATCATGTTCGAGTTCACCGAGGTGGAGCAGGTGCTGGATAACCGCCATATTCGCGGCATTGTCGATCACTATCAGGCGCTCGGCTTCAAGACGGCGATCGATGACTTTGGCGCCGGTTACTCGGGCCTCAACCTGCTGGCCGATTTTCATCCCAACATCGTCAAACTCGATATGCACCTGCTGCGCGGCATCGACCAGGACCCGACCCGGCAAGCCATAGTGCGCCACTGTCTGGCGCTGTTTGCGGAGCTGAAGATCATCCCGCTGGCGGAGGGAATCGAGACCCGCGAAGAGATGGCCTGTCTGCAGGAGATGGGCATCAGCCTGATGCAGGGCTATCTGTTTGCCCGCCCCGGCTTCGAAACCCTGCCGGAAGTAGATTTCGCCAGCCTGTAAGCCATGTCGGCCTGCCCTGCTCCCCTCAGCCCACTCCCGCCCGAATAAGAAAACGGACACCCGAGGGTGTCCGTTTTTATGTCATATCACCTTGCCCCGAGGGGTTGTGTGCTGACGGTTTACAGATAGCTCTCATCGACGCCGATATGAGCCAGCGCAGCCAGTTCGAGCGGTGTCAGCTGGCTGGCGGAGTCGATCATGGTCGGCTCGCCACGGGCGGACTCGGGCAGTTGCAGCCGCTCCTTGAGCGCATCGGTCAGGCTGCCCACCAGATTGCCCATGCGGGTCAGGCGGGAGACCAGCACGGCCTCAGGGCTGCTTTCGCTATCGGCAAAGCCGGAGACCTGAGCCACCGCGAAGTCGCAGATAGCCCTGGCCCGATCACCAAAAGCCCCTTCCAGCTGTTGCAGCACCTGCCGTGCCTCGCTGTCGCCGAGACGCCCCAGCTCCGCCTGCATATGGCCGGTGTCAAAGCGCAGTCGCGCCCCGGCATCGAGCCGTTCCTCTCGCGGCTTGAGCGCGGTATGGTCCACCCACGCCTGCTCGGTCTGACCGGCAAACTGCATCAGGCCGCCCAGCACCAACCGCTGGTTGGGGCGCGCCGAGGCGAGACTGTCGAGGGCATGACCAAGGGAAGAACCCTTGGCGTCGCTGCCGCTGGCCAGCGAGAGCGCCAGAGTACGCAGGGTTTGCAGATCGCCACGGGTCTGCAACTTGGCCATGTGGGAACTATTGATGGAGCCATCGGCAATGTGTTGATGCAGGGCATTGAGATCGCTGCTGCTCAGGGTCACCTCGGTCGAGGTTTGATCCCGCAGCAGGTAGCTGGCCTGATAGCTGATAAGATCCAGCGCCAGCTTGTAGCCGGTGGCCGGGGTCTGCCGCGCCATGGCGACCTGTTCGCGGGCAGCCCCTTTGCTCTCACCGCTTTGGACGGGTGCCGCATCCGCAGTGGTGGTCGCACTTTGCGCCGGTTCGCCAGCGATTTCAGCCTTGACGGCCCGCTGCAGGTCGGCTACTTCACCCATCGCGGTGTGCAGCTGGCTCATCGCCTCCTGCAGCAGTTCGGGGGTGGCGCTGGCGAGCAAGTCGGTCACCTTGCCCCCCACAGTGCCCCACTGCTGGAGCGGGATACCGGCGATGGGGCGAGCCAGCAGCCCGGCAGCCAACTCACGGAGTTCCGGCTGCTCGGAGCCGATGACAACGGCCTGCAACGCGGTGCAGAGCGAGCGCAGTGGGCCGTTGCCGGTCGCCAGAGTGGCGTGCTCCTTGCCCAATTGTTCGGCGGCGATGTTGTTCAATACGTCCGCCTTGGCAAAGCCACCCAGCGAGCTACCAAATGCAGCCTGCTTCATCAGGCGCTGAAGATCCTCGGGGGAAGTGGCGGTTTGCGCCTTCGGCGCAGCGGCACTCTTGCCGCTCCCCAGCAGGTTGCCGATCCACTCCTTGATAGCCGCAAGCACTCGCGCTGGCCGGGACTCCGACCGCGAAAGCTGCCCCTGCCCTTTTTGCGGTTCGCTGCGGTTGCCCAGCAAGATCGCATCTTGTCCGGTGGCAACCTGACGTGCCTCCAGCTGGCCCATCCGGCCAACCCCTGTGGTTGCATCACTGTGGTGAGCGACGGCCTGTGTGCCGACGGTGTTTGCTTGAATCTGCATGATGATTGTCTTCTTGTGATGTTTCGCCGCCAGTCTAGGAGAGGCCATCAACAGGGACTATCGGGATTGGTCGCGATTTTTGTACTGAGCGCGGCGTGCTATCTCGCTGACCGAAAAGCTAAAAAAAGAGAGCCACCATTAACAGTGCCGCTGGCGGTGACCTGCTCTAATGGCACCATCATCAATCTGGAGCCATCAATGAACTCTCTTTATCACGCCGCCATCCACCAGCTGTTTCTCTCCCTCTCCCTGCCTGCGCCGCAACAGGAGGAGAGCGTCACCAGCCTGCAGATCGGCGAACTGACCTGTCACCTGACCGAACACCCGGCCGACTATCTGCTGATGTTTACCCGCCTCGACGCGGCCACCAGCGCTCAGGCCGCCGCCCAGAACCTCTTCAGCCAGGACCCGTGCAAGCCGGTACTGGGTTTCGATACCGAGAGCCTGACACCGGTACTGTGGAGTCGTCAGCCCTTGCAACAGCTGGATCGCACCCAGATCCACCACCAGCTGGAACAGCTGGTACACGCCGCCAGCGAGATCAACAAAGGCCAGGACGGCACTATCCGGCCTTGAGCCATTGGTGTGACCACACCCCACGTCACCATAGAGGGGTAACTACACCTCTGGCCTGAGCAAACTGGGCAGCGGGCCCCCGGACTGGTATGGTTTTGCCATCAATTCATCAACGACCGAGATATCATGAGACGCAAAACCATGGCCCTGCTGCTGGGCACCCATCTGCTGGTCGCGGCGGCAGGCTTTGCCGCCGGTGTCTATACCCTGCCGATCCTGATCGCGCCACCCGCCCCTGATACCGAGCAGGTCGCGGCCAGCCAGCAGCAAGCGAGATTCCACGGCACTTTTCGCCGGGATCTGAAAGACAGCGATCGGCTGCACTGGGGGGAAGGCAAGGTGAGCATAGGGCCGGATGCCGTCAGTCTGATGGGCAAGCTGGCCCCCGGGCCGGACTACCAGCTCTACCTCTCCCCCGAGTTTGTCGAGACCGAAGCCGATTTTGCCCGCCTCAAGGATCAAATGGTGCGAGTCGGGCCGGTGAAGACCTTCGACAACTTTATCGTGCCGCTGCCCGCCACGATCGATCCGGCCCGCTACAGCAGCGTGATCGTCTGGTGTGAAACCTTCGGCCAGTTCATCACCGCCGCCCGTTATCAGGATCTGCGCCCGGAGCAGTAACCTCGCCCCTGACCCGCACCATGAAAAAGGGCTGACATCGCTGTCAGCCCTTTGGCTATCCGCCCCTTCGTCATTAACGCTCCGGTTTGGTCATCTCCCGCAGCAGCTGATCGATGCAGCCCACTACCTGCTCTGAGTTCTGCTCGATCTCGCGGTAGAGCGCCTCCGCCTCTTCATGCTTGTGCTGATTTTTCAGCTCGATAATCTGCTGGATCACCTGATGCAATCTGGCGTGCGGGGCGGCCATCGCCCTGAAGGCGGGTTGAGCGCCGCAGCATGCCTGCCCTTCGCTGAAGTACCAGTGGCCAAGGCGGCACTCCTTGTCACTGACCGCCTCGCTGCGCGACAGCCCCTCCTGCCCATCCAGATAGGCTCGGACACGGGTCTTCCAGCCCATATGAGCGGCGCGGGCACGACTCAGCACCATCCGCACGTTGGAACCATCCTGAAACTGCCCGGCCAGATCCCCCAGCTTGTCCACCAGGGTCGCCACATGGCTGGCGATATGGGCGGTATCCCGCGCCACCAGCGTGGTGGCCTGGGAGATCTCGTGGACGCTGACGATGTTGCGGGTGATCTCGTCGCTCACCGAGGATTGCTCTTCCGAGGCAGCGGCGATCTGGGTGTTCATGTCGCGAATGCTGTTGACCGCCCCCTTGATCCGGCCGAGGGCTTCTCCCGCCTGATTGGCCCGCTCCACCGACTCCCCGGCCCGCGAGACGCTGTGTTCGATCATGGTCACCGTGGTACCCACCGCCCGTTGCAACTGCTCTATGGTGCCGCGGATCTCGGCGGTGGAGTGCTGGGTGCGCCCGGCCAGCGAGCGCACCTCGTCGGCCACCACCGCAAAACCGCGCCCCTGTTCACCGGCCCGGGCCGCCTCGATGGCGGCGTTGAGGGCCAGCAGGTTGGTCTGCTCGGCGATGGACTGGATCACCGCCAGCACCGAGCCAATCTGCTCGCTGGCCTTGGCAACCTCTTTCACCGTGTTGCCCGCGCTGGCGATCTCCTCCGCCAGCTGTTCGATCATGTTGACGCTCTGCTGCACCACCTCATCGCCGGTGACCGCCTGATTGTCCGCTTCGTTGGCCGCTTCGGCCGCCTGTGCCGTGTTGTTGGCCACCTCGTGTACCGTGCTGGTCATCTCGGTCATGGCGGTGGCGAGCTGGGTGGTCTGCTCCTGCTGGCGCGTCATGCTGCCAAGGTTGCCTGCAGCACTGCGCGATAGCCGCTCGCTCTCGCCAGCCAGTTCGCCCAGAGTGGCGGTGAGCTGGCTGATGGTGTCGCGGATCTTGGCAACAAAGGCATTGAACGCCGACCCGAGGCGGCGGATCTCCTCCGGCCCCGCCACCGGCAGCTTGCTGCCGAGATCGCCGGAGCCATTGGCCAGCGCCTCCAGCGCCTTGACGCTGTCGAGCAACGGACGGCTAAGACGCGCCAGCAGCAGCACCAGCGCCACCGCAATCAGAGCGGTGCCAAGTAGCGCGATCATTACCATCTGCCAGCTCTGGCGTACCAGTGCGGCTGCAACCTCACTGTGATCACGCGCCAACTCGATCACCCCGACCGCCTTGCCGGAGAAGTCGCGCAACGGTGCCGCCATCACCAGAAAATCGCTCCCCTGCTGCTTGATGGTGGTGAAGCGGCTCTCTCCCGCCAATACCTCCTGATACCAGTCCACCGACTCACCAAGCATGGAGGTACCAGTCAGCATAACGGGTTTACCCTGTTCAAAAAGATAGATGGCTAGGCGACTGTCCTTGCCCAGCAGATCGGCAAACAGCGAGGTGTCGAGGGCGCGGCCAAACTCCACCGAGCCGACCGACTGACCATTGAAAGTGACCGGCACTACGCCGCGGATCCCGGTGCCACCCTGACCGGTCTCCAACCCGCCGACCGGTTGATGATTGCGGTTCACCTCGACCACAGCCAACCGTGTAGTAGAGAGGTCGTCGCCATGATTTGCGGGCTTGTGTACCCGATAAAGGGAAGTAGCCGGGGGAATGTGAAAGTGAAACTGCTGGATCCCCTGCGCCTTGAGGGCGGGCCAGAGCGGATCAAACAGATTGGCGAGGGTCTGCCAATCCTTGTCGGCCACAGCCCTGGCTGCATCCGGCCGCTGGGCGATCAGGGTCGCCGCCAGCACGGTTTCATGGCTGGTGTTTTTGATCACCGCTTCCACGTTCTGGAGCTGGCTCCGCAGTGCAGCCTGCTCGGCCGCGAGCGCCCGCTGGCGATTTTCAAACAGATTAAAGGTAAGCAGCACCACGGCGAGCAATACGATGCCGCCGATTGCCAGCAGCGTGATCTGGTGACCCAGCTTGCGAGGGGGGAACATAAGACACCATCCTTGACAGTCATACCCAACCTACAGGATGGAACGGTTAAGTCGGGAGTCCATCAGAACTTAACCCTTTGTTGATATTGATCAAACGATTAACAAGCAAAATGCGAGGCAGCTCAAACGGGGGGAATATTCACTCACAAGGCCGAGATCGGCACTGCGAGCAACAGGTTGAAAGTAACCCCCCCATAAACAAAAACCCCCTCGTGACAGAGGGGGTTTTTCGTTTTGGCAACGGGTGCGGATTAACGCAGCGGTTTGACCGAGCGACGGACGATCAGCTCGGGCTGTACCGTCATCGACTCCACTTCCAGCTCCTTGTTGCGGATCCGGCTGACCAGATGCTTCACCGCCAGCTGGCCCAGTTCGGCCTTCGGGTGGCGGATGGTGGTCAGCGGCGGGCTGGAGAAGCGCGCCATCTCCACATCGTCGTAGCCGATGATGGAGATATCGTCCGGCACCTTGACTCCCGCTTCCCAGGCAGCGCAAATCGCGCCGATCGCCATGGGGTCGTCGAAGGCAAAGACCGCGGTCGGACGAGGCTGCAGAGCCAGGATGCGCTGCATGGCATCGAAGCCGCTCTGGCTCTCGTAATCCCCTTCAAAGACCTGTTCATCTTTGAGGGTCAGACCATGTTCGCCCAGCGCATCACGTACCCCGTCCAGTCGCTGCTGGGTGGTCGGCTTGGAGAGCTGGCCAGTGATGCAGACGATGTCGCGGTGCCCCAGCTCCAGCAGATGGCGAACGGCCATGCGGGCGCCGATGCGGGCGTTGTCGTTGATGACGTTGGCGAAATCGCACTCCGTGCCCCAATCCAGTACCACCTGCGGCACATTCTTGTGGATGCGCAGCATGTCGCGCAACGGGGTGTCGATATCGGTACCCAATACCAGCAGGCCATCCACCCGTTTTTCCATCAGCATTCTCAGGTAATGCTGTTGGCGAGGCGGCTGGTTTTCGGTGTTGCAGAGGATCAGGCTGTAGCCCTGTTCGAAGCAGTACGCTTCAACCCCTTGCACCACTTCTGCGAAGAAGGGGTTTACGCTGGTGGTCACCAGCATGCCAATGGTCTTGGTCGAATTTATTTTAAGACTGCGCGCTACCGAGTTGGGCGCGTAGTTGAGTTCTGCCACCGCCTCAATCACTTTCTGGGTCGCGTCTTCGCTGACCCGCCGAGTGTGGTTGAGCACATGTGAGACGGTGGAGATGGATACGCCTGCGCGCGAGGCGACATCCTTGATAGTGGCCATCTCTGTCTCCTGACTGTCAAAGGCGGAACATTAGCAGATTTCCCGAATAAAGGCTTGGTTTTAACGAGCTCTGCCACGGAATTGTCAATGCCGGCTAATTTAGGCGCTCATTTCTGTTTGCGCAAATGGATTGTGGTCAAAATGGGAGCGCTGTCAGAGTAAAATATCGCCAGATTAATCCTCTGGCGTTTGTCAGAATCGCCTCTCGTTACCAAGATGCTAAGTCAACAAATCAAAATTAAGCTCTGATTAGCCGAAAATAACAGGTCATTTATTTCAAAATACGCCCATCCAACCCCCTCTGGTTAGTATCTTTAACAGCTTGTTATTGCCCCGTGAGGAATGATAGAACCATACCTATAGCCGGATGCACGGGATGTAGATCCGGAATGGCACACGGAAATGAAACAATCCACTGATTAAGGGACGAATCAATGCATAAGTTGAGCAAAATCACAGTTGGCGCAGCGGTTTCTTTGGCTCTGTTTGGATCGATCTCCATCGCCCACGCGGCAGACACCATCAAGATCGGTATCGCAGGCCCGGTCACCGGCCCGGTCGCCCAGTACGGGGACATGCAGTTCACCGGCGGCAAGATGGCGGTTGAGCAGATCAACAAGGCTGGCGGCATCAATGGCAAGCAGATCGAAGCGGTCGTCTATGACGATGCCTGCGATCCCAAACAGGCGGTGGCCGTTGCCAACAAGGTGGTGAACGATGGCGTCAAGTTCGTGGTCGGTCACCTCTGCTCCGACAACACCCTGCCCGCCTCCGACATCTATGAAGACGAGGGGATCCTGATGGTCACCCCCGCTTCCACCAACCCCAAGATCACCGAGCGCGGTTACCAGCTGACCCTGCGCACCATCGGCCTGGATAGCGATCAGGGCCCGACTGCCGCCAAGTACATCATCGAGCAGGTCAAACCCCAGCGCGTGGCCGTTATCCACGACAAGAAGCAGTATGGTGAAGGGATCGCCTCCAGCGTCAAAGCGGCGCTCGACAAGGCTGGCGTGAAGGTGGTGGCCTTTGAAGGGATCACCGCCGGTGACAAGGACTTCTCCGCCCTGATCGCCAAGCTGCAGAAAGAGAACGTCGATTTCGTCTACTACGGCGGCTATCACCCTGAGCTGGGCCTGATCCTGCGTCAGGCTGGCGAGAAGGGGCTGAAAGCCAAGTTCATGGGCCCGGAAGGAGTGGGTAACAAGGATATCTCCGCCATCGGCGGCCCGGCTTCCGAAGGCCTGCTGGTGACCCTGCCGAACAAATACGATCTGGTGCCTGCCAACGCCCCGCTGGTGGCGGCGTTCAAAGCCAAGGGTCAGGACTCCTCCGGCCCGTTCGTCTGGACTACCTATGCCGCGGTGCAAACCCTGGCAGCCGGTATCGCCAAGGCGGGTGAAGATGACCCGGCTGCCGTTGCCGCCGCCATCAAGGCCGCACCGATCGATACCGTGATGGGCCCCCTGACCTGGGCACCGAACGGTGACCTGAAAGGTTTCGAATTCGGTGTGTTCCAGTGGCACGCTGACGGTACTTCCAGCCAAGTCAAATAATCTGCCGATCGGGGGTGAGTACGCTCACCCCCTCCTCTCTTTGCGGGCAAGTACAGGGAACGCAGTATGTCCGAACACCTCCTCTATCTGGTTCAGCAACTGCTGAACGGATTAACCATAGGCAGCACCTATGCGTTGATCGCCATTGGCTACACCATGGTCTATGGCATCATCGGCATGATCAACTTCGCCCACGGCGAGGTGTACATGATCGGCTCCTATGTCGCTTTTATGGTGATGGCGGGGCTCATGATGATGGGCATCGACAGCACCTTTCTACTGCTGGGAGGCGCCTTCCTGGTCAGTATCATCATCACCGGCACCTATGGCTGGAGCATCGAGCGGGTCGCCTACCGGCCACTGCGCGGTGGCAACCGGCTGATCCCCCTCATCTCCGCCATCGGCATGTCGATCTTCCTTCAGAACATGATGCGCATGGCTCAGGGCTCACGCGATATCGCCATGCCCAGCCTGATCTCAGGTGGCTGGACCCTGGGGGGTGAAGATGGTTTTCAGGCCAGCCTCTCCTATATGCAGCTGATTATCTTCGTGGTGACTTTCATCACCATGCTGGCGCTGACCCAGTTCATCGGCCGCTCCCGCATGGGCCGCGCCTGCCGCGCCTGTTCGGAAGATATCAAGATGGCCAACCTGCTGGGCATCGACACCCACGTGGTCATCTCCATCACCTTCGTGCTGGGGGCCGCGCTGGCCGCCGTCGCCGGGGTTCTGCTCGGAATGTATTACGGCGTCATCAACCCCTACCTCGGCTTTATGGCCGGTCTGAAGGCCTTCACTGCCGCAGTGCTGGGCGGTATAGGCAGCATTCCGGGCGCCGTACTGGGCGGCCTGCTGCTCGGTGTGGTTGAAGCCCTCACCGCCGGTTATCTCAGCACCGAGTACAAGGATGTGATGGCGTTTGCCCTGCTCATTTTTGTGCTGCTCTTTATGCCTACTGGCATCCTGGGTCGTCCGGAAGTGGAGAAAGTGTGATGAAACATCAATTTATCCACGCCTGTATCGCCAGCCTGGTGCTGCTGGTGCTGTCTTTCTGGCTGCTCGGCTTCAAGCTGGAGACCGATGGCTCCAGCCTGCAGGTAGTGAGCCGCCTCGATGTGTCGCTGGCCTGGCTGCTGGGGGGGGCCACCCTCGTTTTCTGGTTCCAGATGCTGCGCGGCCAGATTGCCAAGCTGTTTCAGGCCTCCATCAGCGGCTTCTCGGTCGGCTTTACCAAGCTGGTGCTGCCGAGCCCGGAAGAGGCGCCCAAGCTCTATAACCTCACCGCCGTGCTGGTGCTGCTGTTCGCGGTGAGCTGGCCCTTTATGGCCTCTCGCGGCGCCATCGATCTCGCCACCCTCACCCTGATTTACATCATGCTGGGGCTGGGGCTGAACGTGGTAGTCGGCCTCGCCGGCCTGCTCGATCTCGGCTATGTCGGCTTCTATGCGGTCGGCGCCTACAGCTATGCCCTGCTCAACACCTACTTCGGACTGAGCTTCTGGGAGTGCCTGCCCATCGCCGGGCTGATGGCCGCTACCTTCGGCTTCCTGCTCGGCTTCCCGGTGCTGCGGCTGCGGGGGGACTATCTGGCCATCGTCACCCTGGGTTTTGGCGAGATCATCCGCATCCTGCTCAACAACATGACCACCCTGACCGGCGGCCCGAACGGGATCTCCGGCATTCCCAAACCGACGCTCGCTGGTTTGGAATTCAACCGCACCGTCAAGGATGGCGGCTTTGATACCTTCCACAACTTCTTCGGCATTACCTACAACGCAAACCACAAGGTGATCTTCCTCTACCTGATGGCGCTGGTGCTGGTGGTGGTGACCCTGTTCGTCATCAACCGCCTGCTGCGCATGCCGCTGGGCCGCGCCTGGGAAGCGCTGCGGGAAGACGAAATCGCCTGCAAATCGCTGGGGCTCAACCCCACCATCATCAAGCTGACCGCCTTCACCATAGGCGCCACCTTCGCAGGCTTCGCGGGGAGTTTCTTTGCCTCGCGGCAGGGCTTTATCAGCCCGGAATCCTTCGTCTTTATCGAGTCGGCCATAGTGCTTGCCATCGTAGTGCTGGGTGGCATGGGCTCGCAGATCGGAGTGGTGCTGGCTGCCATCGTGATGACGGTGCTGCCGGAGCTGGCCCGCGAATTCAACGAGTACCGCATGCTGATGTTCGGCCTCTTGATGGTGTTCATGATGATCTGGCGGCCACAAGGATTGCTGCCGATGACCCGTCCGCATCTGGAGTTGAAGAAATGAGTACTCATCAGAAGTTAATGGAAGTCTCTGATTTGTCGATGCGCTTCGGTGGCCTGCTGGCCGTCAACGGGGTCAAGCTGGATATCGACAAGGGCGAGGTGATCTCCATCATCGGCCCCAACGGTGCGGGCAAGACCACCATCTTCAACTGCCTGACCGGTTTCTACTGCCCGAGCGGCGGCACCATCCGCTACAAGGGTGAGGAGATCCAGGGGCTGCCCGGCCACCTCATCGCCCGCAAGGGGATTGTGCGTACCTTTCAGCATGTGCGGCTGTTCAAGGAGATGACCGCGGTGGAGAACCTGCTGGTTGCCCAGCACCAGCACCTCAACACCAGCTTTATCGCCGGTCTGTTCAAGACCCCGGCCTTCCGCCGTGCGGAGCAGGAGGGGCTGGAGCGGGCCGCCTTCTGGCTGGATAAAGTGGGCCTCAAGGATCTCGCCAACCGCGCCGCCGGTAATCTGGCCTATGGTCAGCAGCGCAGACTCGAGATCGCCCGCTGCATGGCGACCAGTCCCGAGCTGCTGATGCTGGACGAACCGGCCGCCGGTCTCAACCCGAAGGAGACCGACGAGCTGGACGAGCTCATCATGAGCCTGCGGGACGAATTCGGGGTCTCGGTGCTGCTGATCGAGCACGATATGAAGCTGGTGATGGGCATCTCCAACCGCATCTTCGTGGTCAGCCAGGGCACCCCGCTGGCCCACGGCAAGCCGGATGAGATCCGTAACAACCCGGCAGTGATCAAGGCCTATCTGGGCGAGTCGTAAGGACAAAAAGATGTTAGAACTTCGCAACGTATCGACCCACTACGGCAAAATTCAGGCACTGCACGATGTCAGCGTCGAGGTGAAAGAGGGGGAAATCGTCACCCTGATCGGCGCCAACGGCGCAGGCAAGACCACCCTGCTGATGACACTCTGCGGCGAACCCAAGCCCAGCAGTGGCTCAATCTGGTTTGAGGGGGAACAGATCAGCTCCCTCACCACCGCCCGCATCATGCGCAAGGATATCGCCGTAGTGCCGGAGGGGCGCCGTATCTTCGCCCGCCTGACAGTGGAGGAGAACCTGCTGATGGGCGCCTTCTTCGTCGACAAGGCCGAGCAGCATGGCCTGCTGGATCAGGTGTTTACCCTGTTCCCGCGCCTGCACGAGCGCCTGCAACAACGGGCGGGCACCATGTCCGGCGGCGAGCAGCAGATGCTGGCCATCGGCCGCGCCCTGATGAGCAAACCGCGCCTGCTGCTGCTGGATGAACCCTCGCTGGGGCTGGCCCCCATCGTCATCCAGCAGATCTTCGACACCATCGAACAGTTGCGGCAGAAGGGGATGACCATCTTTCTGGTGGAGCAGAACGCCAACCAGGCGCTCAAGCTGGCCGACCGCGGCTATGTGCTGGAGAACGGCCACGTGGTGCTGCAAGACACGGGCGCCGCCCTGCTGGCCAACCCGGCAGTGCGGCAGGCCTATCTGGGCGGTTAACCCACTGACCCGCATGCCATATCAACAAGGGAGCCGCTGGCTCCCTTATCTTTTGTGGGGTTAGTTTGCGCCCAAGCTTGCGGTACACTGGCCCGTAATCAACCTATTCGCAGGACATCCCGATGGACCAGTTTGCCCATATCAATGCCCATGATGCCCACCAGAAACTGAGCGCGGGTGAAGCCCGTCTGGTGGATATTCGCGACCCGCAATCCTTTGAAGCGGCCCACGCGGTCGGCGCCTTCCACCTCACCAATGGCACCCTGGTGCGCTTTATGAATGAAGTGGATTTCGATACCCCGGTCATCGTGATGTGCTATCACGGCAACAGCAGTCAGGGGGCGGCCCAATACCTGCTGCAACAGGGTTATGACGAGGTCTACAGTCTGGATGGCGGCTTCGAAGCGTGGCGCCGGGAGTTTCCCATCGAGGCAGGCGAGGCATGATCCAGCTGCTGGTGCTCGACAACGCCCGCATGGCACAGGCGCTGGTGGACTATCTGGCGACCCTGGGCATCTCCTGCGAGCTGACCCAGTCCGAGCTGGGGGTCACCATCTGGCTGGCGGACGAGCAGCGCCTCGCTCAGGCCCAGCTGGAGGTGAAGCGCTTTCTGGCCGAGCCGGGCCACCCGCGCTACATGGAGGCATCCTGGCAATCCGGCCGCGCCGATGCCCGCATCGACTACAGCAAGGGGATGACGGACCCCATCACCGACTTCCTCCATCAGGCGGGGCCACTGACGCTGGTGGTCATCATCGCCTGTCTCGCCATCTACGGGATCGAGGCCATCGGCCTGCCCATCTACGACGAACTGGCATTCCACCCGACGCTGGCCCAGTTCACCGACTGGCAGGCGTGGCGCTATTTCACCCCCGCCCTGATCCACTTCTCGGTGCTCCATCTGGTGTTCAACTTGCTCTGGTGGTGGTATCTCGGCGGTCAGATCGAGCAGCGCCTCGGCAGCGGCAAGCTGCTGATCCTGCTGCTGGTGGGCGCCGCCCTGCCCAATATCGCCGAGTTCTTCGCCAGCGGCCCGCTGTTTGGCGGCCTCTCCGGCGTGGTCTATGCCCTGCTCGGCTACTGCTGGCTGCGCAGCAAGTTGCAACCGGCCTGTGGCCTCACTCTGCCACCGGCGCTGATGGGCTTTATGCTGTTCTGGATGGTGCTCGGCTTCTTCGACATGCTCGGCACCAGCACCGCCAACATCGCCCACCTGACCGGCCTGCTGGTCGGCCTGCTGCAAGGCTGGCTGGATCGCAACCACCAGCCGACCTGATTTTTCAGCAGTTGCAGAAACGAGAACGCCGCCCCGAAGGGCGGCGTTTTTTTACGCGATAGGCAGTTACTGCTTGATCAGGGTGTCATCGGTTACCTTGACCGCCGCACCGCCACTCATAAAGAAGCTGGCGAACTGGGTCTGGATCTCGGTGGTGACCGCGCCAGCCTGATCGAAGTTCTCGTCAGGAGCCAGCAGAGAGCTATGGCCCCCTTTCAGGAAACGCGCAGCATGGTGACCCGCCGGGAGCACGCCGGACCCCTTCAGCTCTTGCAAACCCAGCACCCGGAACAGCGGCTCGGTGCCACCCAACGGTGCAGAGGCGATGCTGTTGGGGATCACCTGATCCGGCAGATTGAGGGCGCCATCACCCACAATTTCGGTGGCGAACAGCGGGAAGCTCTTGGCGACGCCACTGCCCAGATTGATCGGGTCGGCAGAGTCCAGCACTGACTGGGCGGCAAAGGTATAGCTCTGCAAGGTGCTCGCCGCACCCGCCTGCGTGGCAGCATCCAGGCTGGGCAGGAACTCGTTGACGAAGCAAGTGGCGGCAGCTGTTTTGCAATTCGGTGCATAGGCGGTAAAGCCCGCTTTCAGCGCCGGACTGCCCGAGGTAAGCACGCTCATCTTGATGGTCGGCCCGAAGCTAGGCGAGTTGAGCAACAACGGCGCGATGCCGCCACCCGGCATCGCCAGACCACCGGTATCGAACTTGAACAGGGCATCAGCCTGAGCACTGCCGGTGGTCTGGTTGGCGACAGCCAGCAGATTGGCCCCGGTAATGGCACCAAGTGAGTGACCGAGGAAATGCACCTTCAGACCGGCACCACCCAATTGGCCACCCAATCCCTGGGTGTTGGCCAGACCGACAGCCAGTCGCAGCCCCAGCAGATCCGCCACGCTCTGTTTCAGGTTGTCCCGCGCCACCGTCAGATAGTTGAGGTTCAGATAGGGGAGCGGGTTCTCCGATGTGGTCACCGTCGCCATGCTGTTGCTCAGGGCATAACCACGCTCGCCGTGCAGCGGATGATCGATCACTACCACAGCGACATTTTTGGCTGTTGGTGTGACTTGCAGACCAGCACCAATCTGGCCCAGCGCCAGCGCATAGGCGTTCTCCTTGATGGAGGTAACCCCGTGTTGATAGATGATCACATCGGTAATTGTATTGAGCGGTGCAGCGGCGAAGATCCGCAGCGGTACCGATTGAACTTCGCTCAGGGTCGGCAACGGGTTGAAACGGCCGATATTGCGCTCGGCATCCAGCGGCTTGCCACCGGAGGTGAGAGTCACCCCGATCAGCTTGCTTGCCTCGGTCAGCAGTTCACTCTGACGGCTCGGGTCGGCGATCAGCTCACCCAGCAATGCCGGGTCCACGCCCGCCCCGACCAGCCCACCGATCACCTCGCTATCACCCGCTTTCAGCGCGTTGGCGATGGCATAGAGGCTGGGAATGGCGCCGCGCCAGGATTGGGTCTTGGCCTTGTCCCAGGAGCCAGCCAGCGCGGGTGTAGAGAGGAAGTAAGGGAGCTTGACGGTGCCGGTGTAAACCTTGGTCAACTGGGCAACACCGTTAAGCGGCATGCCTGCACCAAAGGCCGCACTCAATGCATCTTTCTGATCCTGCGGCAGGAATGGCTCAGCAGCCAGCTGGGTCAGAAAATCCACCCCGCCATTAAGACCGTTGATGGTATAGGTTGCTGGCAGGCTGGTGTTGCCCTTGGCATCCTGTTTCCACAGCGCTGCGGCGTCCAGGCTCGGGCTCTGCAACACGAACGCTGCGGCACTCTTCACTGCCAGCAGCACATCGGCACCAGATTGGGTGGCAAACCAGTCGGAGAAGATCACACGATCGCTGGTGATCCCGGTGGCCGCCTTGAAAAGACCTTCTTGCAGCGAGATCAGGCCATTGATGGTCTGCTCCTGCGTGGTTGCGCCAGCTGTCGATTTGAAGCTGCTGTAATCGCCGCCCGCCTTGAGCGGTGTGCCACGACTGTCCTTGAGGGCATCGGTCGCCACTATCATGTAGTAAGAAGAGGGATTGAGTGGCTTGAGCGGAACCAGATTGAGCTTGCCGTCCCCGCCGGTGACCACAAAGTCGGTCCCATAAACCAGTGGCTTGCCGCCCTTGACTCCGTTGGGTTGCAGAGTGACCGGATCCAGCGTGAGCTCGAGCAGGTAGAGGGGCGCAACGGCAGAGGCATACTCGCTGGCCGCCGGTGCCGGCACAGAGACACCGGTCACGGTCGCCGGTACCAGCTGGACGGGTTGGGTGGTTGACCAGCCATCCAGGGTGGAGAGGGCAGATACCGGGTTCGACAGATCAGCAGTTTCTGTCGAAAACTTCAGGGTACCGTCGCTGGCACGGGGGGCCAGCACGCTCGGGCGCACCCCGTTGGCACCACTCAGGACGTAGTCGAGGGAGCTGGTGGTGTCTCCCTTGTTGTCATCTCCACCACATCCGGCCAGCAGGGCGCTGACAACAGCTGCATAAATTAGCTTCTTCTTCATTTTTTATTCTCTTTTTATAAGGTTGTTATCCATCACAAGCCAACGGGGTCATCACGACCTCGACTGCAAAACGTTAACATAAAACCAACACCAAATAAGACTCATGCCGGACAGTTCTGGCTCAGCTTTGTGGTGCATGTCATGGTTTCAGGTTAACAAAGGGGCGCAAGGGTAGCAGTTGTAGCCCCATCACCAGACCCGACCAGCCAGCGGGCATCATCACGACTAAAAAGCCGCCGCGATCTCGGCAAAGTGAGGGAATTGTCGGTAGAATGTCCGCCAACGCTTAAGGAGGACATCATGATCGACCCGAAGAAACTGGAAGAGATCGCCAAGCAGGTGCACAACTCCCTGCCGCCCGGCATTCGCAGCATGGGTGAAGAGGCCGAGAAGAAGATGCGTCAGGTACTGCAAGCCCAGTTGGGCAAGCTTGACCTGGTCAGCCGCGAAGAGTTCGACGTGCAGACCAAGGTGCTGCTGCGTACCCGTGAAAAACTGGCCGCCCTCGAAAGCAAGCTGGCTCAGCTCGAGCAGCAGCTCGGCGCCAAAGGCGAATAATGAAAACCCCAGCTCGGCTGGGGTTTTTGCTTTGAATTGAACCTGTAAAAACCATCACACCTGAAGCAGATACCAGGCTCGCTTGCCACGCGCCTTGGCCTCATACATGGCACGGTCGGCCACCTCCAATGCCTGCCGGAAGCTCAATGGCTCCTCCTCCCACAGGGCGATGCCGATACTCAGCCCCACCCGTTGCGGGCAACCGGGTTTGGGCACATAGCCGTGCATCCGGCTGATCAGGGCGTCAGCCAGTTGCGCCAGGCCATGGCTCGACACATCCCGGTGCAGATGCACCACAAACTCGTCGCCGCCGTAACGGCCACATAGCGCCGAGCCAGGCATAATAAGGCGCAGCCAGTCCGCCATCTGCTGCAACACCAGATCGCCGCAGGCATGGCCCAGCTGGTCATTGATCCCCTTGAAATCATCCAGATCGATAAAGAGCAGCGCCCCCGCGCCTTGCGGCTGCAGCTGGGCGAACGCCTTGCCAAACCCCTGTCGGTTGAGCAAACCGGTCAGCGCGTCGCTGTTGGCACGCTCCGCCAGTCGCTGCTCATAAGCCTTGCGCTGGGTGATATCGATATGGGAGCCCATGATCCGCAGCGGCTTGCCATCGCCATCCCGATCGACGACCCGTCCCCTATCCCACAGCCAGGTAACCTCGCCTTGCGGATTGATGGTGCGGTATTCGGCTTCATAGAAGGGAGTTTTGCCCTCAAGGTGGGCAAAGTAGCTGCCCATGGCATGGGCGCGATCGTCGGGATGGAGCTTGGCGCTCCACTGATCGAAATGAGGGGCCATGTCACCGGCCTGAAAGTTCTGCAGATTGAAGACGCGCAGCTCGCCGGTGGGAATGGTGCCCTGCCAGAGACAGATGCCGGTGCCATCGAGGGCGGCATTGAGCTTCTCCTGCAACAGGCCGTTTTCATACTGCAAAGCGGCGATCTCTGCCTGCAAACGAGCCATTTCACCGCCATGAGGGGACGGGATCAGCGTTGCGACCCGCTCGACAGAGCCGGTCTCTCCCCTGTCATCCTCCGCAGATGCCCTGCCCTCTTCACTCAACACTGCGCCTCCTTGTGCTTGCTCTATGGATGCTCTTGTCAATCCCCCACAAAGATGCCATCAGCTACGTTCGATTAGTAGCCATTCATAGCCAAAATATTGAAAAATAATGGGATAACGCCGCGATAATCCAACCATTCGGTACGATCAGGTACTGCGGGAGCCCTAAAAACAAAAGCCCCCGGCAAAACCGGGGGCTGCGTCATCCAGACGGGGATCCCGTCAGATAAATTCGTAGGCGTCACCGAAGATACGCTCCGGCTCGGCGCCGAGGATCTTGAACTCCTCACGCGCGGCACCCGCCATCTCGAAACGGCCGGCGACATAGATGTCGTAGTCGTGGAGGCTGACGAAGTCATCCATGATCGCCTTGTGTACCAGCCCGCTCTTGCCGGTCCAGTCAGCCTCCGGCTCCTGCACCACCGGGATAAAGGTGAGCGGCGCATAGTCACGCTCCCACTGCTGCATCTGCTCCAGCTCATAGAGCCAGTGAGCCTGACGCACACCCCAGTAGAAGAACACCGGGCGCTTGCTGCCCGTGTCGATCAGGTACTCCAGAATGGAGCGAGCGTAAGAGAAGCCGGTGCCGCCCGCCATCAGGATCAGCGGACGGGGGGATTCATCGCGCAGGAACGCCTTGCCAGCCGGCAATTCGACCTCGATCTCCCCCTGCTCGCGCATGCGGGCCAGCACCTGACCGGCGTAGGCGTTCTCGGGAGTCGCACCGATCTGCAGCTCCAGCACGCCCGGGCGGGTCGGTGAGTTGGCGATGGAGAAGGGGCGCTTGTCCGAATCGCTCATCACCACCAGCAGATACTGGCCCGGCTTGAAGCTGATCGCTTGCTGCGGCGTCAGGGCCACATGCCAGATGGTGTCGACATATTCGCGCAGTTCCTCTACGCGGCATTTGATACGTTGCATTCTTGTCCTTGTGGCGGGCTCGCTCGGCCCGCTTCGCTCATTGTTTCACTATGGAGTGACGACCAGCAGCCCTGGCCCCGTCAGTCGAGAATACTCAAATCAGTGCGGATCGCATCACTTTTTGCAGCAAAGCTGTCATGTTTACCTCATCCGAGGATATTGAGCTCATCCCAGATGGCATCGACCTTCTGCTTCACCGCCTCATCCTGAACTATGGGCTGACCCCACTCCCGATTGGTCTCGCCCGGCCACTTGTTGGTGGCATCCAGCCCCATCTTGGAGCCGAGGCCGGAGACCGGCGAGGCGAAGTCCAGATAGTCGATCGGCGTATGCTCGATCAAGGTGGTGTCCCGTGCCGGATCCATCCGGGTGGTGATGGCCCAGATCACATCCTTCCAGTCGCGGGCGTTGACGTCATCGTCACACACCACCACGAACTTGGTGTACATGAACTGGCGCAGGAAGGACCAGACCCCAAGCATCACCCGCTTGGCGTGGCCCGGGTAGCGTTTCTTGATGGTCACCACCGCCATCCGGTAGGAGCACCCCTCCGGCGGCAGATAGAAGTCCACAATCTCGGGGAACTGCTTCTGCAGCAGCGGCACGAACACCTCGTTCAGCGCCAGACCCAGCACCGCCGGCTCATCGGGCGGACGGCCGGTGTAGGTACTGTGATAGATGGCATCGCGCCGCTTGGTGATGTGGGTGATGGTAAAGACCGGGAACTCGTCCACCTCATTGTAGTAACCGGTGTGGTCGCCATAAGGCCCTTCCGGCGCCATCTCACCCGGCTCCAGATAGCCTTCCAGCACGATCTCGGCGCTGGCGGGCACCTCCAAATCACAGCTGATGGCCTTGATCACTTCGGTACGGCTGCCACGCAGCAAACCAGCAAAGGCATATTCGGAGAGAGTATCCGGCACCGGCGTAACCGCGCCGAGAATGGTCGCCGGATCGGCACCGAGTGCCACCACCACCGGGAATCGCTCACCGGGATGGGCCTCCTGCCACTCGCGAAAATCGATGGCACCGCCACGATGATCCAGCCAGCGCATAATCAGCTTGTTTTTGGCGATCTTCTGCTGGCGATAGATGCCGAGGTTCTGCCGCTTCTTGTAGGGGCCACGGGTGATGGTGAGGCCCCAGGTAACCAGCGGCGCCACATCGCCGGGCCAGCAGTGCTGGATCGGAATCTGGTCGAGATCGACCGCATCTCCCTCCTGCACCACCTGCTGGCAGGGGGCGGAAGAGAGGCGCTTGGTCGGCATGTTGAGCACCTGCTTGAAGATCGGCAGCTTCTCCATCAGCTCCTTGAATCCCTTGGGCGGCTCGGGCTCCTTGAGATAGGAGAGCCAGACCCCGACCTGACGCAGGGCGCCCACATCGGGCTGCCCCATGCCCATGGCAACCCGATCAGGGGTACCGAACAGGTTGGTCAGCACCGGTATGGTGTAGCCTTTGGGATTTTCGAACAGCAGAGCCGGGCCACCCGCACGCAGGGTGCGATCGCTGATCTCGGTCATCTCCAGATAGGGATCTATCTCGCGGGTGATCCGCTTGAGTTGTCCGTTTTGTTCCAGCTGCGCGATGAAATCACGCAAATCCTTGTATTTCATGCAAGTTCCCAACCGGGTTCAGGAGGTCACGCATTATAACCCTGGCTGCCCATCGGGTGTACCCGAATCGGGCAACAGACTCGGTGCAATGGGTGGCATGTCACGCTGGCCGAGGCGTCTGGCCAGTGCAGAGAGCAGCTGGGGCTCGTCCACCTCCATCAACAGACCGGCCACCAGCGCCCCGTATTGACGATTGGAGAGTTCCGCCAGCAGGTATTTCTGGGCCTGCGGCGGCAAGGGCGAGAGCGCGCTCAGCTGACGCAGGGCGGCCCCCTTCAATCCCTCATTGCCACTGGCGGCAATCAGCAGATCGCTGGCAGCGCCGCCGTGATGGAAGCGGCTGATGGTAGAGAGTGCACGCAGCGCATCCTGATCTGCCGGCCGCCGCCACAGCATGCCATAGAGCGCCGGTTCGCCGGTGCGCCGCAATAGATGGAACAACAGGTGATTGTCGGGCAGATAGATATTCTGGCTAGCCAGCGCTTGCGCCTCTCGTATCCAGATCGGTTGCGGCAAGGTGTCGAGGGCCAGCAACAGGGCTTGCTGCTGCATGGCGAGATCGGGGTTACTGCTGTAGTACATGGACTTTAGCTGGAAGCTGCCCTGGGCAAGCTGCTGCCGATAGCGCTGCATCAGTGATTGCAGCTGCCACTCCCCCAGCAACTGACGGGCCTGCGCGGCAAAATCATAGACAGGTTGCTGCACCAGAAAACCGTCGACCTGCTGCTCCATGAGCCACTCGGGTGCCTTGTCGGCCTGAGCCTCGACCCACTGTTGCAACGCAGGGGATGCAGGGGAGGTAGCGGGAATATCCCTCAGCAGCTGCAACAGCAGGAACTCCCGCCGCTCGCGACTCAGGGTCGCCAGCAGAGAGTCGATGGCTGCGAATTGCCCCTCCTGCAGACGGCCCGCCAGATAGCGCTGGTGCGTCTGCAACGTCTCGGCTGTCACCGCAACCGGAGCACTCTGCGCACAGACTGGCATTGCACTCAGCAACCCCAGCAATAACCAGAAAACAGGCTTCATGACGTCTCCATCCATGTGACATCGGGATCTCATACTACTAGGGCGACCGGAAAACAGATAAACAAAAACCGCGACCAGGGCCGCGGTTTCGTCATTTTCTGACCGGACTTACTTCTGCTGGCGCCGCATGGCGTCGAAGAACTCGTCGTTGGTCTTGGTCATCGCCAGCTTGTCGATGAGGAACTCGATACCGTCGATCTCGCCCATCGGGTGGACAATCTTGCGCAGGATCCACATCTTCTGCAGCTCGTCACCTGAGGTGAGCAGCTCTTCTTTACGGGTGCCTGAGCGAGTGATGTCGATGGCCGGGTAGACACGCTTCTCGGCAATCTTGCGCGAGAGGTGCAGTTCCATGTTGCCGGTACCCTTGAACTCTTCGTAGATAACCTCGTCCATTTTGGAGCCGGTATCGATCAGCGCGGTGGCGATGATGGTCAGGCTGCCGCCCTCCTCAACATTACGCGCGGCGCCGAAGAAGCGCTTGGGACGGTGCAGGGCGTTGGCGTCCACACCACCGGTCAGTACCTTGCCGGATGACGGGATAACGGTGTTGTAGGCACGGGCAAGACGAGTGATGGAGTCCAGCAGGATCACCACATCTTTCTTGTGTTCGACCAGACGTTTGGCCTTCTCGATCACCATTTCGGCAACCTGAACGTGACGGGAAGCAGGTTCGTCAAAGGTGGAAGCGATCACTTCACCTTTCACCATCCGCTGCATCTCGGTCACCTCTTCCGGACGCTCGTCGATCAGCAGAACGATCAGTTCACAGTCCGGGTGGTTGTAGGCGATGCTCTGGGCGATGTTCTGCAGCAGCATGGTCTTACCGGCCTTGGGCGGCGCCACGATCAGGCCACGCTGGCCTTTACCGATGGGGGAAGCCAAGTCCAGTACACGGGCGGTGATATCTTCGGTAGAGCCATTACCCCGTTCCATACGCAGACGTTCGTTGGCATGCAGGGGGGTAAGGTTTTCAAACAGGATCTTGTTGCGGGAGTTTTCCGGGCGGTCGTAGTTGACCTCATTGACCTTGAGCAGTGCGAAGTAGCGCTCGCCCTCTTTCGGTGGCCGGATCTTGCCGGAGATGGTATCGCCGGTACGCAGGTTGAAGCGGCGGATCTGGCTCGGGGAGACGTAGATATCGTCAGGGCCTGCCAGATAGGAGCCATCTGCACTGCGCAGGAAGCCGAAACCATCGGTCAGGATTTCCAGCACACCGTCGCCAAAGATATCTTCACCACCCTTGGCGTGCGCCTTGAGGATTGCAAAAATAATATCTTTCTTGTGCGCCCGAGCCAGATTTTCCAACCCCATGGATTCGCCAAGCTTGACCAGCTCGGACACAGGAGTGTTCTTTAATTCAGTCAGATTCATAGTGGTGAAAGTCTGTAAGCAAGGATTGAAATGAGGAGACAGTCTGCTGGATTGATGCTGATCGGATTTGATTGCCAGGCTGTGGTTAGCAAAGAGTCAGGCAAAAAGGTTAGCAAACGAGCGATAAACTAGCACCAATCGGGATGAGCGTCTAGGTGATAAAACACAAGGAGCGCATTATTGCAATGCGCTCCTCTTTAATTATTACAGGTTGCCGTCCAGGAACTCTTTCAGCTGAGTCTTGGACAGTGCACCGACCTTGGTCGCTGCCACTTCGCCATTCTTGAACAGCAAGAGGGTCGGGATACCACGAATGCCGTACTTGGGCGGAGTATCAGAGTTATGGTCGATGTTCAGTTTGGCTACGGTCACGCGACCTTCGTACTCTTGGGCAACTTCTTCCAGGATCGGGGCAATCATCTTGCACGGACCACACCACTCGGCCCAGAAGTCGACCAGAACGGCGCCATCGGCTTTGATTACATCTGCCTCGAAGCTGGCATCGCTCAGCTGAACAATCTTGTCACTCATCTCCAACTCCAGTCAGTAATTAAGACTTTATTGACATATCAACAAAGGCAATAGTTGCCCTATTTGAAATGATCCTGTTTATTATTGCAAGCCTAACCTGATAACCTACCGCCATGAGCAAAACACACTTAACGACCGACAAATTCGCCCAAATGGGCCTCGAACCCGAAGTTCTGGCTGGTCTGGAATCAAAGGGATTTCACTATTGCACGCCCATCCAGGCACTGTCTCTGCCACTGCTGGTAGAAGGTCATGACCTCGCCGGTCAGGCCCAGACAGGAACCGGCAAGACCATTGCCTTCTTGGCCGCGACATTCAACTATTTGCTGACTCACCCGCTGACCAAGCCCCGTCTGGTTAACCAACCCAGAGCCATCATCATGGCACCCACCCGGGAACTGGCAGTACAGATCTATAACGATGCCGACAGCATCGCTGCTTCTACCGGCCTGAAACTCGGCCTCGCCTACGGTGGCGAAGGTTACGACAAACAGCTGGCCGTGCTGGAGCAGGGCGTCGACATCCTGATCGGCACCACTGGCCGCATCATCGACTACTTCAAGTCCAAGGTGATCGATCTGAGCAACATTCAGGTCGTGGTACTGGACGAAGCGGATCGCATGTTCGATCTGGGCTTCATCAAGGACATCCGCTTCCTGTTCCGCCGCATGCCGCCCGCCACCGAGCGTCTGAGCATGCTGTTCTCAGCCACCCTCTCCCTGCGCGTGCAGGAGCTGGCCTACGAACACATGAACCATCCGGAACATGTGCAGGTAGAGCCTGAGCAGATGACCGGCGTGCGGATCAAGGAGGAGCTGTTCTACCCCTCCAATGAAGACAAGATGTTGCTGCTGCTCTCCCTGATGGAAGAGGAGTGGCCGGAAAAAGCGATCGTCTTCGCCAACACCAAGCATGTCTGTGAAGACGTCCATGCCTGGCTGGAAAACGACGGCCACCGCGTCGGTCTGCTGACCGGTGACGTGCCGCAGAAGAAGCGGATGAAGATCCTCGAGGATTTCACCAAGGGTGCGCTCGATATTCTGGTCGCCACCGACGTGGCCGCCCGTGGTCTGCACATCCCTGACGTGACCCACGTCTTCAACTATGACCTGCCCGACGACGCCGAAGACTATGTACACCGTATCGGTCGTACCGGTCGTGCCGGCAAGAGCGGTCACTCCATCAGCCTGGCCTGTGAAGACTATGCCTTCAACCTGCCGGCCATCGAGGAGTACATCCACCATGCCATTCCGGTCAGCAAATATGATCGCGAAGCGCTGCTGGATGACGTGACCCCGCCGAAACGGGTGTTCCGCAACCGTCAGCCGGTGAACCGCAACATGCGGGATCGTCAGGGCGGTGGCAACAGCAACAACCGTCGTCGTCCGCCGCGCAAGAGCTAAGGACAGGCCCGTTGCACAACTCGCCTCTCTATGCCGCTATCGACCTCGGCTCCAACAGCTTTCATATGCTGGTGGTGCGCGAGGTCGCCGGTGCCCTGCGCACCGTCGCCAAGGTCAAGCGCAAGGTTCGCCTCGCAGCCGGGCTCGATCCGGAATTTCGTCTCAGCCGTGCCGCCATGGAGCGAGGCTGGGACTGTTTGCGTCTCTTCTCCGAACAGTTGCAGGACATTCCGGCCGACAATATCCGGGTGGTGGGCACCGCCACCTTGCGGCTTGCCACCAACGTCGATGAGTTCCTCAGCGAAGCGGAACGGGTACTCAACCACAGCATCGAGATCATCTCGGGCGAGGAAGAGGCCAAGACCATCTATGAAGGGGTCTCCTGGACCTCTGCCGGGGAAGGCAACCGGCTGGTGATCGACATCGGCGGTGCCAGTACCGAACTGGTGATCGGCGAACATAGCGAAGCAAAACTGCTCAACAGCCTGCACATGGGCTGCGTCACCTGGCTCAACAATCACTTCGGTGATGGCGAGCTCTCCGAAGCCCGTTTCGAGCAGGCGATTGCTGCCGCCAAGGCGGTGCTGGAGAAGGTGGCGGACGATTACCGCGCCCTCGGCTGGCGTACCTGTGTCGGCGCCTCCGGCACGGTGCAGGCGCTGCAAGAGATCATGCTGGCGCAAGGGAAGAGCGAGCGGGTCACCCTGCCCAAGCTCCAGGAGCTGATGGGTCAGGCCATCGCCTGCGGCAAGCTCGACCGGCTGCAACTGGAAGGGCTGGCGGCCGAGCGGCTGACCGTATTCCCCTCCGGCCTCGCCATCCTGATCGCCATCTTCGAAACCCTCGATATCGAGAGCATGACCCTCGCGGGGGGCGCCCTGCGTGAAGGACTGATCTACGGTCTGCTTGGCAACAATCACGACTGTGATGCCCGGGATCGCACCGCCGACAGCCTGATCAGCCGCTATCAGCTGGATAAAGAGCACGCCGAACGGGTGCGCGATACCGCTGTCGAGGCGTTCAACCAGCTGCAACCGGCCTGGCGACTCTCGAAACGCTACGGTCGTCCGATCTTGCGTTATGCCGCCCTGCTGCACGAGATCGGCCTCTGTATCGAATACAAGAAGGCGCCGCAACACGCCGCCTACATCATCGACAACATCGACATGCCGGGCTTTACCCCTGCGCAAAAGAAGCTGTTGTCGGCCCTGCTGTTCAACCAGCGGGACGAATTCAAGCTGGAACCACTGGAGAAACAGGGTGCAGTCACCGGTCGTCAGGCGATCCGGCTGGCCCGTATCCTGCGCATCGCGCTGATCCTCTGCATGCGCCGTACCCAGGGCACAGTGCCCAGCTTCACCCTGCAGGCAGAAGAAGAGTCACTGACACTGACCCTGCCCAAGGGCTGGATGGATGAACACTACCTGCGCGCCAGCGAGCTGCGCTTTGAAGTGGAACGCCAGCAGAAGATGGGCTGGCCGACCCGCGTACAGGAAGCCTGACTCAGCAACCTGCCTGTTTTGGAGCCGATCATGCCGGATTATCAACCCATCAGCTGCGATCTCTACGACTGGCTCGAAATTGCTGCCAGCTGGCAACTGCCGGTGACCCTCACCAGCCGCGATGATCGCCAATGGGATGACAAGATCCGCACTATCGAAGCCAGCGAAGGGGTCGAGTATCTGCTGCTGCACAGTGGCGAGCAGCTCAGTCTGGCAGAACTGGCGACCTTGCGCCTGAACTGGCAAGGGGAAGAGAAGCTGATCCGCTTCGCGCCAACCAACTGAATCTAATAAGAAAAAGGAGGGCCAACATGACGTTGGCCCTCCTTTTTTGCATCCGTAACTCGCACCGACCGTTAACTCGCCGCCAGCGCCGCCATCACATAGACATCGAAGCGATTGCTCTTGGTCTCGATAGCCATGCTGGGCTTCTGTTCGTTGAGCCAGCCGGCGTAGTCCGGCCGCTTCACCACCACCCGCTTGTTCGCCATCTTGAGGGCAGCCGGCAACAAGGCATCCGCATCGAGATCCGGCCCCACCAGCGACTGGAACACCCGCATCTCTTTTTTCACCAGCGCCGACTTCTGCTTGTGAGGGAACATGGGGTCGAGGTAGATCACCTCGGGCCGCTCCGGCAGCGCCAGCAAGTTGTCCACCGCCGGGCCGTGCAGCAGGTGCATCCGCTCACGCACCCAGGGGCCAATCTCCGGGTCTTCGGCGGCTCGAGCCAGACCATCCTGCAGCAGAGCAGCCACCACAGGGCTGCGTTCGATCAGGGTCACCTTGCAACCGAGGGAGGCGAGCACGAAGGCGTCGCGCCCCAGACCGGCAGTGGCATCCACCACGGTCGGTGTGGCACCGGCCTTGAGCCCCACCGCCTTGGCGATGGACTGGCCCCGACCGCCGCCAAACTTGCGGCGATGTGCCACCGCCCCTTCCACGAAGTCCACATAGACGGCACCCAGCTTGGGCTCATCCAGCTTGCGCAGCTCCAGTCTCTCTTCAGTCAGTACCAGCGCAAACGGAGCCGGAAACTCCACGTCGGCAAGGCGTAAACGCAGGGCGTCGAGCTCGCCATCACGGGCGGGGACTTCACTGAAAACCTGAATATGGGGCATAGGAGACAGACTCATGGCACGTACAGAAGCGGCCATGATAACAGAAGCGGTGGATCAGCTCACGACAGTGAGGTTCATCCCCTGACGGTTGAGAGCGAGGTAATCAATGAGATCGTCATAGGCCAGCGGGCGGCTGAGCAGATAACCTTGGGTGAAGGCACACCCCTTCTGGCAGAGGAAGTTGAGCTGCTCGCGGGTCTCTACCCCCTCGATCACCACCTGCATGCCGAGGTTGTGCACTATGTTGATGATGCCGTCGAGCAGCATCCGATCCTGCTCATTGAAGGGGATATGGCGCACGAAGGAGCGGTCGATCTTGACCAGATCGACCGGGAAGGTGCGCAGATAGTTGAGGGCCGAGTAGCCGGTACCGAAATCGTCGATGGCCAGCTTGCAGCCCGCCTCGCGCAGGGCATCGATCCGCACCCTGTGCTGATCGCTGCTCTCCATCAGCAGAGATTCGGTGATTTCGATGACGATGTCGGCAGGATCGAGCCCGAAGTGCTGGATCACCTTGAGCCACTCACTCGCCTCGGGGTCGATGGTCTGGAACTCCATGGTGGAACGGTTGATCGACATCTGCAGATCAGGGAAGCCGGACTGCTGCAATCGCGCCAGATCCCGGCAAGACTGCCACAATACCAGCGCACCCAGCCCCTGAATCAACCCCGCCTCTTCCGCCAGCGGAATAAACTCGGCAGGAGATACCTGCCCCCAGTGGGGGTGATACCAGCGCACCAGCGCCTCCAGCTTGGCGACCCGTCCGCTGCGATTGTCCCAGATGGGCTGGTAGGCCATGGTCAGCTGCTCCAGCTTGATCGCTTCGGCCAAATCCTGCTGCATCTGGTGGCGCTGGCGTACCTCTTCCCGCATGGATGAGCAGTAGGCACCGAGCAACCGTCCCTGCCGCTTGGCCGCAAACAGCGCCTGTTCGGCGTTGCGCAGCAGCTCGTCGCTCTCGCTGCCATCAACCGGGCAGAGGGTCATGCCGATGGTCGCGGTCACATAGAGATGCTGGTTGGCCAGCATAAAGGGACGGGCAAAGCTGCCGATCACCTGCTTGGCAAACACCTCGGCCTGACGGCGGGTGACGATGCCGGGCACCAGGAACGCGAACTCATCGCCACCGATACGGGCCACCAAATCTTCGGTGCGCACCCGGCTCACCAGTCGATCCGAGACCTCCCGCAGCAGGGCATCGCCAGCATGGTGATCCATGCTGTTGTTGACCGCCTTGAAGTTGTTGAGGTCGAGCACCATGAGCGCGAAGCGCTCGCCCCGCTCGCAGAAGCGGGTGAGGCAGCGGCCAAACAACCAGCGGTTGGGCAGGCTGGTGAGGTTGTCGTAGTTGGCCTGGGTCGCGATCTTCTGCTCGGCCACTTTGGTCTGGGAAAGATCGCTGAAAATGGCGATATATTGCTGAATTTTGCCGGCTTCGCGCAGGGTGCTGATCATCAGCTGCTGCGGATAGAGCTTGCCGCTCTTGCGCTTGTTCCACACCTCGCCACGCCACACCCCCACCCGCTCCAGCGCGTGGTACATGTCGGCATAGAAGGTCTGATCGTGCAGCCCGGACTTGAGCATGCTGGGACGTTGGCCCCGCACCTCGTCGCTGCTGTAGCCGGTGATCTGCTCGAAGGCCGGGTTGACCGAGATGATGCGACTGTCGGCATCGCACACCAGAATCGCTTCGGAGAGGTTGTCGTAGACCCGGTGAGAAAGCTTGAGCTGCTCCGCATGGCGCTTGAGGGGATCGATATTCTCCAGCAGCACCATCAGGTAGTCCGGCTGCTGCTGCTCGTCGCGGATCAGGGTGACAGTCACTCGCCCCCACAGGATCTCGCCCCCCTTGCAGAAGTAGCGCTTCTCCTGGGTGAAACTGCTGCGCTCGCCGCGCCGGATCTCCTCGTAGCACTCAAGGCTGCGCTGCCAATCCTCCGGGTGATTGATGTCGGAGATGGAGCGATGAAGCAGCTCGTCGAGGGGATAGCCCAACATCTTCTCGATAGCCGGATTGGCCCAGAGAATGCGGCCGGTAAGATCGAGCTTGCCGATCCCCACCGGGGCCTGAAACAGCATGCTCTGCAACACATGAGGGGTATCAGGCAAGAGTTGCGGCAGCTGGCGCTGCAGCATCAACGCCAGTTCGCGACCGGCCAGCGGCCCCAGCAACCGGAGCAGCCCCATCACCTTCGTCATATTGGCCTGCGGCTGACGATAGAGCAGGCAGCAGATACCTATGGTTTCGCCATCCGCATCCTTGAGGGCGATCCCGGCGTAGGCCTGGGCTTGCCACGCATCGGCAAGCGGCATCGCGGGGAACAGCTGCAACAGACGATCGCTGAACCAGGCTTCCCCCTCCTGCCAGGTAACGGCATCGGGAGAGTCAGTGATTGGCAGTGTCAGGGTATCGGGGTCAAGAGAGGAGGGATGGGCAGCCTGAACCGTCAGGTGGGTAGCATTTGATTCCCTGCTGGCGATCAGGACGACATCAGCCATCACAGCAGCGGCGATTTCACTCACAAAGGTATCGAAATATCCCTGGCCGCTCGAATGAGCCAGACTTGAGATGATTTGATAGACGGAATCGAGTGCTCGCCTCATGGCAAGTGGCTTTCTCTCCTTGAAGGTTAGAACACGACTCTACTGAAGAGCTGTGAGCAGTGCAAATATGCAATCAGCAAGATATTAAAAAGCCTTGAAAAAAGGGACCAAAAGGTCCCTTTTTGTCGCAGAAATCACGACTCGATCCCACTATGCCGCAAAACAGTGTACCTGGTTGAAGCTCACACAGGCGGCGGGTCAGGAATCTCAGGCAGCGATCCCGCTGTGTCGCAGCAGTGCATCCACCTTGGGCTCACGGCCACGGAAGGCTCGGAACAGCTCCATCGGCTCCTTCGAGCCCCCCTTCTCCAGAATATTCTTCAGGAAGGATTGGCCGGTCGCCTGGTTGAAGATCCCCTCCTCCTCGAAGCGGGAGAAGGCATCGGCAGAGAGCACCTCGGCCCACTTGTAGCTGTAGTAGCCCGCCGCATAGCCGCCCGCGAAGATGTGGGAGAAGCTGTGCTGGAAGCGGTTGAACGCCGGTGGCGTCATCACGGCCACCTGACTGCGTACCTCGTCCAGCAGCGCCGGGAGCTGTGCCGGATTGGCCGGGTCAAACTCCTGATGGAGACGGAAGTCGAACAGGGCGAACTCCAGCTGGCGCAACATCTGCATCGCCGCCTGGAAGTTGCGGGCGGTCAGCATCTTCTCCAGCAGATCGGCAGGCAACGGCTCGCCGGTCTCGTAGTGGCCGGAGATAAAGGCCAGCGCCTCGGACTCCCAGCACCAGTTCTCGAGGAATTGGCTCGGCAGCTCCACCGCATCCCAGGCCACGCCGTTGATACCGGCGACACCGGCCACATCGATGCGGGTCAGCATGTGGTGAATGCCGTGGCCAAACTCGTGGAACAGGGTGACCACTTCGTTGTGGGTAAACAGCGCAGGCTTGCCATCCACCGGGCCGTTGAAGTTGCAGGTCAGGTAGGCCACCGGTTTTTGCAGCGAGCCATCCTGACGGTAGCGACGACCCAGACAGACATCCATCCAGGCCCCGCCCTGCTTGTGCTCGCGGGCGTAGAGGTCGAGATAGAAGCTGCCGCGCAGCTCGTCGTCGGCATCGAAGATGTCGTAGAAGCGCACGTCCGGGTGCCAGGTGTCGATGCCGAGACGCTCGCGCACCTTCATGCCGAACACCCGCTTCACTACTTCGAACAACCCCTTCACCACCTTGCTGGCGGGGAAGTAGGGGCGCAGCTGCTCATCGGAGATGGAGAACTTGTGCTGCTTGAGCTTCTCGGCGTAGTAGGCGAGATCCCAGGCTGCCAGCTCGCTCTGACCATGCTGCTCGGCGGCGAAGGTGCGGATCTCCTCCAGCTCAGCCTTGCCTTGTGGCAGGGATTTGGCCGCCAGATCGGTGAGGAAGCTCACCACCTGTTCGGTCTTGTCCGCCATCTTGGTAGCCAGGGAGAGCTCGGCATAGTTGGCAAAGCCCAGCAGCTGGGCCAGTTCGCGGCGCAGGGTGAGCAGCTCGCTCATGATGGCGGAGTTGTCCCACTTGCCCGCATTAGGGCCCTGATCGGAGGCGCGAGTGGTGAAGGCTTCGTACATCTCGGCGCGCAGCTCGCGGTTGTCGGCATACATCATCACCGGCAGATAAGAAGGGATATCCAGAGTGAACAGCCACCCCTCTTTGCCTTTAAGTTCCGCCATCTGACGGGCAGCGGCACGCACGCTGTCGGGCAGACCGGCCAGTTCAGCTTCATCGACCACCAGCTTGTGCCAGCCCTGGGTCGCATCCAGCACGTTGTTGCTGAAACGGGAGGCCAGCTCGGAGAGGCGGGCCTGAATTTCGCCGTAACGCTGCTGCGCCTCGGCAGGCAGACCGATGCCGGAGAGACGGAAGTCACGCAGGGTATTCTGGATCTCCTTGCGCTGGGCGCCGCTGAGCAGCGGGAAATCATCGCTCTGGGAGAGGGCCAGATAGGCCTGATAGAGCCCTTCATGCTGACCGACATAGGTCTGGAATTCGGAGAGCAGCGGCAGGCAGGCGTCATGGGCCTCGCGCAGCGCTTCGCTGTTGAGTACGGAGTTGAGGTGGCTGACCGGCGACCAGATCCGTGACAGGCGGTCATTTACCTCTTCCAGCGGGGCAATCAGGCTATCCCAGGTATGGGGATCACGCTGGGCCAGCACATCGCTGATCTTCTGCTTGCAGTCAGCAATAGCCTGAATCACGGCAGGCTGAACCTGCTCCGGCTTGATCTGGCTGAAAGGGGGCAGCGAATCCATTGTCAGCAAAGGGTTATTCATCCCGGTTACCTCTTGTTTGGTCTTGAACAGACCGCTTTAGCAGCTCTGTATGGCTTTCTAACATGTGGCCAAGCCACGCAATAATCAAGCGGGAATCCGCCGCAACCCTGTACTTTTCCAGCCATTGCGACCCGGATCTCTGCCGTTGCTGCAGTTTTGCTATCAACAGCCAGTAACAGAATGAATCTGTGGGCCTTTTTTGGCTCTTACCGCTACTTTCAAGGGGCAAAAAGTCGCCATTTACCGGCGCCACAGCTGCCAGCCAAGTACCGTCATGCTCAATCATGGAAACGGACAAAATGTGGTAGCTGTAACAAATTATCAATATTTTTCAGTCAATTAGAATCAAAACCAACTATTGATTAATTTATTTTCAAGCATCTATCATAGGCAACCTGCCATGCAGGTCACTTGATTCTCTGTGCTGCACAGAAATCGGGTGAAAAAGGCAAAGTGACCCGAAAGGGCGCGACGCAAAGCCACCGGTCTAAGGGAAAACACCTATGACAGCGGGGCTGCCCCCGGGGACGTCCGGTCACAACCGACGCCCCATTTGCACCGTACGGAGAGACGATGAACAAACTCAAATTATCCCTGCTTGGCTGCCTGCTCGGCATGGGCGCCCCCATGGCATATGCCACCAGTGCCGGTCAGGCGATGGTCAACCCCCAGTCCGGCGTAGTAGTCGGCTATTGGCACAACTGGTGTGACGGCTCGGGCTACAAGGGCGGTATCGCCCCCTGCGTCAAGCTCGATCAGGTCAACCCGCAATACAACGTGGTCGATGTCTCCTTCATGAAGGTCTATGGCAGCGATCCCATCCCCACCTTCAAGCTCGACCCGGCCATCGGCATGAGCGAAAGCCAGTTTATCGAGCAGATCGCCGAGCTGAACCGTCAGGGCCGTGCCGTGCTGCTGGCGCTGGGCGGTGCCGATGCGCACATCGAGCTGCGCAAGGGTCAGGAGCAGGCCTTTGCCGATGAGATAATCCGTCTGGTGGAGACCTATGGCTTCGACGGGCTGGATATCGACCTGGAACAGGCCGCCATCACCGCCGCCGACAACCAGACCGTGATCCCGGCGGCCCTGCGTCTGGTCAAGGATCACTACCGCGCCCAGGGGAAAAACTTCCTCATCACCATGGCGCCGGAGTTCCCCTATCTGACCCAGACTGGCGCCTACATCCCCTATATCCGCAATCTGGAAGGGTACTACGACTGGATCAACCCCCAGTTCTACAACCAGGGTGGCGACGGTATCTACATTGATGGCATCGGCTGGATTGCCCAGAACAACGATGCCCTGAAAGAAGAGTTCATCTACTACATGGCGGATTCGCTGAGCAACGGTACCCGCGGCTTCTACAAGATCCCCCATGACAAGCTGGTGTTCGGCATTCCGACCAACATCGACGCCGCCGCCACCGGCTATGTGCAGGATCCGCAGAAGCTCTACAACGCCTTCAACCGACTGAAGAGCGAGGGGCAACCGCTGCGTGGCGTGATGACCTGGTCCATCAACTGGGACATGGGCCGCAACGCCGCCGGTCAGTCCTACAACGAATCCTTCATCAAGAGCTACGGCCCCTTCATCCACGATCAGGAGATCACGCCGCCGGTCGACAACGGCAAGCCGGTGTTCAGCGGCCTGAGCGATACCCGCATCAAGCAGGGCACCGCCTTTGATCCGCTAGCCGGTGTCAGCGCCAACGACAAGGAAGATGGCGACCTGACTGGCCAGATCCAGGTAGAAGGCTCGGTAGACAGCCAGCGCATCGGCCTCTACCCCCTCACCTACAAGGTGAGCGATCGCGACAACAACGTCACCGAGCAGGTACGCACCATCGAGGTCTACAGCATGAAGCCGGTGTTCAGCGGTGTCACCGACACCACGCTGGAACTGGGTACCGCTTTCGATCCGATGACCGGCGTCAGCGCCCATGATGAAGAAGATGGCAACCTGACCGCCCAAATCAAGGTCAGCGGCAACGTCGACAGCAGCAAGGTCGGCCGCTACACCCTCACCTATCAGGTGAGCGACAGCGCCGGTCAGCAGGTAACCCAGCAGCGCAACGTGACCGTCAGGGAGCAGGGCGCCGTCTGTGAAAACAGTTGGGATGCCAAGAAGGTCTACGTGGGCGGCGACATCGTCAGCCACAACGGCAAGAACTGGCTGGCAGGCTGGTGGACCCAGAACGAAGAGCCGGGCACCACGGGTGACTGGGGCGTCTGGCGCGTACAGGGCGACAGCGACTGCGGCGGCACAACGCCACCCGCCGAAGGCAGCAGCGACTTCACCGTCAGCACCATGGGCTCCGACTACACCATAGTCAACGGTCAGGTCAGCATCCGTTTCAACCTGACCACCGCCAACCCGGTACAGATCACCGCGACTCTGGAGCAGAGCGGCCGCAGCCACGGTACCACCAGCAGCCAGGTGAACGGCACCAGCACCCTGGTGCTGCAGGGCAGCAATGTGACCGACGGTAGCTACGAAGTAGTCATCACCGGTCTGGCAGATGGCCAGCAGCCGGTGGTACAGCGCTTCCCGGTTGCGCTGACCGAAGAGAGCAGCGGCGGTGGCGAGGGTGACTACCCGGCCTACGCCCCCAACACCGGCTATCAGGCCGGTGATCGGGTCAGTAATGCCGGTGGCAACTATGAGTGCAAACCCTGGCCCTACAGCGGCTGGTGTGGCGGCTCGACCAGCCACTATGCACCGGGTACCGGCTCTGCCTGGAGCGATGCCTGGATCAAGCTCTGACCTTGCCCCAACCACTAACGGGGGCCGGCAGGCCCCCGCCCATATCCTGCCCGTCGGCCACGCTGCCGATGGGCAGGATGCACTGACCCGGACGGGTTAGCCCCTCTCTTTTACATGCTTGCCAACCACCAAAAAACATCCAACAACAACCAAGATAAGGAAATCACCATGCCAAGAACCACCAAGCTTGCCACCCTGCTCGGTTTGCTGCTGTCGGCCCATGTCGTGGCCGATGAGCGCGAACAAGCCTATTTCAAACAAACCTATCAGGAGCACTACGAACAGATGACGGCGCGCCTCGCCGCGCTGCACCAGAGTGCGGCTGACGAGCAGAACGTGATCATCAAGGATGGCAAGCGACACCTTGCCATCAACGGCCTGCTCTACCCGCTGACAGCGGATAACCACATCCTGTTCGATCTGCCCAAACCCCACTTTTTCGACGAAACAGCCATTCGTAACGTCTTTGATTTCTTCGATGAGGAGTGGGAGCTGACCTGGTACGACGGTGGGGTCGTAGCGGTCAACAAACGCTTTGGTAACTATGACTACGGCAACGGCTGTCTGCTGGAGTACTTCCCCCACGGCCAGATCCAGAATGGCGAACGCACCCGGGTGGTGATGGAGAGCAGCTCCTGCAGCGTCAACTCGTTTGCCACCTCGCTGCAATATCTGGACAAAGGCGAGGAGCTGACGGCCGACCAGCTGGGGCTGGACGCCAGCCTGATCACGGCGGTCGAGCGCTATCAGGATCGGCTCTATGTCAGCCAGAACGGCAATCCGGGCCATGTGGCCATTATCGATATCCCGAGCCGCCAGCAGATTGGCGAGATCCGCGGCACCGCAACCGGCAGTGCCACGGCCTACAACCAGGTCAGCGAACTGTTTGTCCGCAACAACCTGCTCTACGTGGTCTCGCGCTACTCGCACCGGGTCGATATCTTCGATCTGGCCGACGAGCATCGCCATGTCACCACCCTGGGAACCGGTCGGGATTCCGGCAGCAACAGCCTGCACCGCGCCCAGGCCGTCTTTGCCAATCAGGATTACGTGCTGGTGGCCGATGCGCTGAGCGAGATCAAGGTCTACCGCCAGCAGGATGTGACGCCGGAGAACAGCCTCCAGACCCCCATCGCCGGTCGGCTCGCCTTTGAAGGAAAATACAGCCACCGTCTGGTGCAACTCCATCAGGTGGGTGACTATCTCCTGGCCCATACAGCCGGCAAAAACTACTACATCTATGACTTGCGCAAACTGGCTGATGCCATCGCCAGCAACATCCCGCTGGCGCCTGAGCAGGTGATCGCCGACAGCAATCTGCAAAAAATCGACATGGATGGCGATCTGCTGGTGGTGAACTTCAAGGACCGCATCGAGTGGCATGATGCCGATACCCTGATCGCCAACGACTTTCAGTTCAAGAACCCGACCTTTACTGTCCGGGAGATCAACCAGCAGCCCGTGGCGGCGCTGAAAGATCTCCAGCTGGTGGGCTCGGCGCTTGTCACCGCCAACGAACGCGGCCTGGGTTTCAACCAGCTGCTGAGCAAGGAGATCAGCTTCACGGCCGACGAGCAGTTGCCGGCTCGCCCGCTGATCTTCGATCAGCTGATGCCGACCGCAGTCAGCTACATACTGCGCAATGACGAACCCTACGAGGTGCTGATCGATCGCGCCCAGCGTTCGGTCAACATCAATTCGCTGGTCAAGACCGAGCTGCTTGATAACGACACGGTGCGCATCACCAACTATGCCGCCAGAGAGCTGCATGACATCAATATCGAGTCACGCCTGAACGGTATCAACAAGTGGCTGATCCTGGGCCAGCTCGATCGCCTGCCCGCCTATGCCCAAATCACCCTGCCACTGAGCGCCTTTGGCGAACAGGGACGCTTCAACAGCGCCAGCCGCGATGGTGTGTTTGATCTCAACAACCTGCTCGACAACAGCATCAATCTGCCAGCCCAGTTCGAGCACAGGTTCAGCTCCAACTCGGATCCGTTTGCCCAGAAGCTGGCACGCCTCAAGCCAAGCTGGAACGTGCGCTTCGCCACCAACACCAGCGGCTCCTGGCGCCCCATCAATGCCCTCTACGCCCGCGAGTGGCTGATCATCGCCACCAACCTGGCATACATGGTCTCGACCGAGGAGTTCAAACACGTCTGGTACAACTTCAAGGCAGTGAACGGCTACGAGATGTTCGGCAATGGCGGTAACAGCTATGTGCCAAACGGGATCTTTACGGCGGCCGATTATGACTACTACTACCACAGCCTGATGAAGCGCCCCTACCTCAACCTGGGGATCACCGCCATGGGGGGCGGGCTCGGGAGTGGTGGCATCACCGGGGTCGATACCTTTAACTTTGTCAGCCACTACTACGGCAGCTGGGGCATCATTGCCCACGAATTTGGCCATGGCTTCGATGGGAAGTCCTACAGCCATGAGAGCGCGTTTGCCCGTGGCAGCCATGGCTGGCATCCCCTGATGACGGGCATGGCCAACTACCATATCCGCAAGGGCGACCTGCCCTATCTGGACGATGATCTCAACGGTTTCCACAAGCCGGAAAACGACATCTATCGCTACAACTCGGTCAGCCAGGGGGCTCGCAAGCACCGCGCTGACAGCCACATGTACTATACCGACCACTACTTCATGCAATTCTCCACCATGCCGCAAGGCTGGGTAGCCAACGGCAGCGACTTCAGTGCCGGGCAGCTGGCAGCCCTGAACAATCAGGAGCGACTGCTGATGGGCTGGATCCCCAAGGAGTCGGAGAAAGGCAATCTCTGCCGGTTCACCTTCCAGGATGGCGAGCAGTACTACGGCTACGTCGAACAGCAGGCTGATGGTCTGCTCTGTGATGCCGGATCCCTGATCCGTTATCGTCAGCCCGATGGCCAGTTTGTGCCGCTGGTCTCGGCCATCAACCAGTTTGACTGGCTGTCACTCCACCACAAGGGCAAGCTGGATCAGCCAGTGCTGCACCAGAATGGTCGCCAGCTCTGCTACAAGAATGTGGCGGGCTTTTACGGTATCGGCTTCGTCAATGACAACAAACAGTGCACCCAGTTGCCCAACGTCTATCAGACCAATGGCAAGCACTGGCTGACCAGCTCCGGCTGGACCGGTCTGACCTACCTGAGCGGAGACTTCATTCTGCCCACGACCGGTAGCAGCAGTGACTTCACCGTCACCGATCTGGCGGCCGAATATCTCATCGTCAACGGCGCGATCGACTTCAGCCTGACGCTGACCACCGCCAACCCGGTGACCGTCACCGCGACCCTGTTGCAGGATGGCAATCCGGTCGCCACCGGCAGCGCCCTGATCGATGGTCAGGGTTCCCTGCAGCTGGCACAGTCGGGCCTAGCGGCCGGCAGTTACGAGCTGCTGCTGGCGGGCATGGCTGAGGGGAGCAAGCAGGGCTTCGAGCGCCGCTTCACCCTGGCATTGGTGGAACAGGCTCCGGGTGGTGACAGTGACGGTGGTAACGGCAGCTACCCAGCCTATGTTGCGGGCACCGCTTATCAGAGTGGCGAACGGGTCAGCAATGCCGGTGGCGACTACGAGTGCAAACCCTGGCCCTACAGCGGCTGGTGTGGCGGCTCGACCAGCCACTATGCGCCGGGTACCGGCAGCGCCTGGAGCGATGCCTGGATCAAGCTGTAATCATCCGCTCGTGACCAAAAGAGAGTCATAACGACAGAGGGGGAGCCATCGGCTCCCCCTCTCGTTTCTCTCTTCAACCCGGCTTAACGGGCATCTTCCTTCAACCACTGCGCCACGCGCTTGGCGAAGTAGGTGAGGATGCCATCGGCCCCGGCCCGCTTGAAGCAGAGCAGAGACTCCATGATGGTCTCCTTCTCTTTCAGCCAGCCGTTCTGGATCGCCGCCATGTGCATGGCGTACTCGCCGCTGACCTGATAGGCGAAAGTCGGCACGCCGAACTGATCCTTCACCTGACGAACCACGTCCAGATAGGGCATGCCCGGCTTGACCATCACGCTGTCGGCCCCTTCCTGAATATCCAGCGCCACTTCGTGCAGGGCTTCGTTGCTGTTGGCCGGGTCCATCTGATAGGTAGCCTTGTTGCTCTTGCCGAGGTTGCCGGCAGAACCGACCGCATCGCGGAACGGGCCGTAGTAGCAGGAGGCGTACTTGGCGGAGTAGGCCATGATCTGGGTGTTGATGAAGCCATTCTCTTCCAGCGCCGCGCGGATGGCACCGATGCGGCCATCCATCATGTCGGACGGCGCGACTATATCGACCCCGGCTTCGGCGTGGGAGAGTGCCTGCTTGATCAGGATCTCGGTGGTGATGTCGTTCAGCACATAGCCTTCGTCATCGATGATGCCGTCCTGACCGTGGGTGGTGAACGGATCGAGCGCCACGTCGGTGATCACCCCCAGCTCCGGGAAGCGGGCCTTGAGGGCACGCACGGTGCGCTGGGCCAGCCCGTTCGGGTTGTAGGCCTCTTCCGCCATCAGGCTCTTGCTCTCCAGCGGAGTGACCGGGAACAGGGCAATAGCAGGTACGCCCAGCTCCACCAGCTCGGCAGCCTCGATCAGCAGCAGATCGATGGAGAGACGCTCCACCCCCGGCATGGAGGGAACGGCTTCCCGACGGTTCTCCCCCTCCAGCACGAACACCGGATAGATGAGATCGTTGACGGTCAGTACGTTCTCGCGCACCAGACGACGGCTGAAATCATGTTTGCGCAGACGGCGCAGGCGGCGGCCCGGAAAGGCGCCCGGAAGAGTTGTAGCCATGAATCACTCCTGGAGAGGAAGTTGGAAGAACGCGGCGGAGGTGGCCCGGGTATGGGCCAGCAAGGCCTCGGGCGCTTCACCACGACAGGCCGCCACCACCTGGGCGATGTGCGGCAAAAAAGCAGGTTCGTTGCGTTTCGGGCGCGGTTTCAGATCCCGCGGCACCAGATAGGGGGCATCGGTCTCGATCATCAGCCGACCGGCCGGAATGCGAGCTACCTGTTCGCGCAGCAGCTGACCACGGCGCTCGTCGCAGAGCCAGCCAGTCACCCCGATATGCAGCCCCAGCGCCAGACACTCGTCCAGCTCCTCGTCGGAACCGGTGAAGCAGTGCAGCACGGCTCCCGGTAGTTTCGGCAACCAGGGACGGAGGATCTCGATAAAACGGGCGTGGGCGTCGCGGCAGTGGAGAAACACCGGCATCCGGAGCTCAGCAGCCAGTGCCAGCTGGGCGTCGAATACCGCATCCTGCACCGGGCGGGGGGAGAAGTCGCGGTTGTAGTCGAGGCCGCACTCGCCAATAGCCACCACCTGCGGCAAGGCTGCCAGCTCGCGCAGGGCGGGCAGGGTCGCCGCATCGACACTCTTGGCATCGTGAGGGTGTACCCCGGCGGTGGAGAAGCAGTAGCCCGGCCAGCGGGCGGCCAACTCTGCGCTCTCGCGGCTGCCGTCCAGATCGGTACCGGTCAGGATCAGCGCTTCCACTCCGGCGGCACGGGCACGGGCCACCAGCTCAGCCTGCTCGCCGGCGAACTGGCTGCTGGTCAGGTTTAAACCGATATCTATCATGGGATGAGACGTTCCGAACAAAAGGAATACATATCAGGTATTTGAAAACCATCTACCGAATGGGGTCTTACCATACGCCTCGAACGGGAGCATGAAAAGAGGAAGGGAGCCTCAGCTCCCCTCGTTCTGCTATTCCTGCGGACGTCGTCATCCTCTCGCCGTCCGGCAAACAGGTGACGAACAGAGCCTCAGCTCTCCCCATCCGGTTGTTCCTGTTGTTCCTCATCCTCTTTCTTCACGTAGAAGCGGGCGAAGAACAGACCTATCTCCCACAGCGCCCACATCGGAATGGCGAGCAGGGTCTGGGAGAAGACATCAGGCGGCGTCAGCAGCATGCCGACCACAAACACCCCGACGACAACGTAAGGACGTTTCTCCTTCAGGTTTTGCGGTGTGGTCACGCCGGTCCAGCAGAGCAGTATGGTGGCCACCGGAATTTCGAACGCCACCCCGAACGCGAAGAACAGGGTCAGTACGAAGTCCAGATAGCTGGCGATATCGGTCGCCACCGTCACCCCTGCGGGTGCGGTACTGGTGAAGAAACCGAACACCAGCGGGAACACCACGTAGTAGGCGAACGCCATCCCCGCATAGAACAGCAGGGCACTGGAGACCACCAGCGGCATGATCAGGCGCCGTTCGTGCTGGTACAGACCGGGGGCGATAAAAGCCCAGGCCTGATAGAGCAGATAGGGGATCGCCACGAAGAAGGAGACCACCAGGGTCAGCTTGATCGGCGTCAGGAAGGGGGTCGCCACATCCGTCGCGATCATGCTGGTCCCTTCCGGCAGCTGGCTGAGCAGCGGCTGGGCCACGAAGTCGTAGATGTTGTTGGAGAAATAGATCAGCGCCAGAAACACCACGAGGATGGCGGTAATGGAGCGCAGCAAGCGGGTTCTCAGCTCAACCAGATGGCTGATCAGGGGTTGTTCGGCCTGACTCATGGCTTCACCTCCCCTTTTACTGCGGAGTCGCTGACCGACACAGGCTCACTCTCCCGCTGGCTATTGACCGGTGGCACGTCATGGCTCAGTTGCACCACAGGCTCCACCGGCGTGGCAGGCTCAGCCTGGGCGACCGGCTCGGGGCGCGGCGGACGGATCTCGTTCTCCACCTGATAGGGGCGATTGACCGACTGGGCCGCCGCCTTGAGCTGTTCGATGGACTCCTGCAGCTCGGGGCTCAGGTTGCTCATCTGCAACTGTTCGGCCTTCTTGAGGTCGTTATGCAGCTCTTGCAACTTGAGCTCCTGCTCCAGCTCGGACTTGACCGAGTTCGCGGTCGAACGAATGAGGCGGATCCAGTGGGTAGCCGTGCGGATGGCAACCGGCAGCCGCTCGGGCCCCAGTACCACCAGTGCTACCACACCGATAACGACCAGCTCCCAAAAACCGATATCGAACATGGCTTAGGCCTGGTCTTTGTCTTTCTGTTTGGCGGTCTCACTGCTCTGAGTGGCCGCTTCGTTCAGCTGTTTCGGGGGAAACTCGGCATCTTTCTGCTCGGCCTTGGCATCAGCCGGCTCGTCGGAGAGGGCTTTCTTGAACCCTTTGACCGCCGCGCCCAGATCACCGCCAATGCCGCGCAGTTTCTTGGTACCGAACAGCAGCACGACGATGACTGCGATGATCAACAATTGCCAAATACTGATACCACCCATGATTTTCTCTCCAGAACAGGCGCCTGACGGCGCGGTTGTTGATTAATGGGAACGGGTTCGCAACCAGCCGACCAGCCAGCAGAGGGCTGCACCGGCGAGACTGGCTTGTCCCCACTCAATGTGTTGTTTTTGGGTCAGCAAGAATACACCCGCCAATAGCAGGCTGGCTCCAACCCCTAAGAGGTAGCGGGCCTGCCCCTGCCGACGGCTGTGACGGCGGAACTCGGCAAACATCTGGTCGAAATGACGCTGCTGATGACGGGTCTGGCGCAGGGTCTCATAGACCAGCTCCGGCAGCTCCGGCAGCTTCTCCGCCCAGAATGGCGCCTTCTCCTTGATGGCGTTCAATACCGACTTTGGCCCCACCTGTTCGTGCATCCAGTTCTCGAGGAACGGCTTGGCGGTCTGCCACAAATCGAGCTGCGGGTAGAGCTGACGCCCCAACCCTTCCACATAGAGCAGGGTCTTTTGCAGCAGCACCAGCTGCGGCTGCACCGTCATATGGAAGCGACGTGCGGTGTTGAACAGGTTGAGCAGCACGTGACCGAACGAAATTTCGGAGAGCGGCTTCTCGAAGATGGGCTCCAACACAGTGCGGATCGCGAACTCGAACTCGTCCACCTTGGTGTCTGCCGGTACCCAGCCCGACTCCACATGCAGCTCTGCCACCCGGCGATAGTCGCGGTTGAAGAAAGCGAGGAAGTTCTCTGCCAGATAGCGTTTGTCCTCCCGATTGAGGGTGCCGACGATGCCGCAGTCGATACCGATCCAGAGCGGGTTTTCCGGGTGCTCGTAGGAGACGAAAATGTTACCGGGGTGCATGTCGGCGTGAAAGAAGCTGTCGCGGAACACCTGGGTGAAGAAGACCTCCACCCCGCGCTCGGCCAGCAGCTTCATGTTGGTGCCGTTGGCTTCCAGCGCCTCAATATCGGAGACCGGAATGCCATAGATGCGCTCCATCACCAGCACCTGCTCGCGGCAGAGATCGGTGATAATTTCAGGCACATAGAGCGCCTCGGAGCCGGTGAAGTTGCGGCGTAGCTGGATGGCGTTGGCCGCTTCGCGCATCAAATTCAGCTCGTCGAGGATGGTCTTGCGATACTCCTCCACCACCTCGATGGGGCGCAGCCGCGCACTCTGGGGCACGAAGCGGGCCACCAGACGGGCCAGCGCCTGCATCAGCCGCAGGTCTGCCTCGATGACCGGCTCGATGTCGGGACGGATCACCTTGATGACGATCTCGCGGCCACTCTCCTTCAGGCGGGCGGTGTGCACCTGCGCGATGGAGGCCGACGCCAGCGGCGTCTCGTCGAAGTCGTCAAACAGGGTCTCGATGGGACAACCCAGGCTCAGCTCGATCTGCTGGCGCGCCGCCTGACCACAGAAGGGGGGCACCCTGTCCTGCAGCAGGGCCAGCTCTTCGGCGATATCCGGCGGCAACAGGTCGCGGCGGGTCGAGAGCATCTGGCCAAACTTGATGAAGATGGGGCCAAGAGCCTCGAAGGCGAGGCGGATGCGGGCACCGCGGCTGAGATCCGGTTGCTTGTTCTTGAGCCAGAAAAGGGAGCGACGGGCCAGACGACCCGGCCAGGGTTGATAGCGGGCGGGCACCAGTTCGTCGATGCCCTGCTCCAGCAGGATGGTGATGATGCGATAGAGGCGTTTGAACTCCTTCGGGGTCATCAGGTCACCTGCTGTTCGAAGCGGGCCAGCCGCAGTTCGACGGCCTTGAGCTGCTGGGCCAGCACCTCGACGTCATCGTTGAAACTCGCCACTTCCAGCGGGCCGGGTGCGAGGCGGGCCTCTTCGGTCAGATATTCCGCCAGCTGGCTGCGGGTGCGGCACAGCTCGCGACCGACCAGGCGACGCGCCTGACGGGCACCACTGAACAGGGTGTGGGCCAGCACGTCGCCGGTATAGCGCGACAGCTCCTCCTCCCAGTCGATATCCAGCTCACCCAGCAGCACGCTGAATGCCTGCACCAGCTGGGGATCACCGCTCAGATCCAGCTTCTCCTCGCGGATATAGCGGGTCAGAGCGGACGGTTCTTTCAGCAGACCGAGGGCGGTCAGCGACAGGCTGAGCACCGCATCGGCCTCACCTTCATGCTGGGCCAGCACATCCAGCCGACGCTCGGAGAAGACAAACCAGAGCGGCTTGAGTTCACGCAGCTCCAGCTTGAACACCTTGCCCACCAGTTTGCGCAGCCGCTCCGGGCTCTGTTTGTCCAGCGCCAGCAACTGGTTGAGGCTGGTTTCGATCACCGCGGTGACCATGGCATCCATCGGCATAGGCAACCTTAAAACTTGTAACCGCGGTGCAGGGCGACCACACCCTGAGTCAGATTGAAGTACTCCACCTGCTCGAAACCGACATTTTCCATCATGCCGGCCAGGGTCTGCTGATCCGGGTGCATACGAATAGACTCTGCCAGATATTTGTAGCTTTCACTGTCGTTCGCGACGATTTCGCCCATTTTCGGCAGCAGTTTGAAGGAGTAGAGGTCATAGAGCTTGGCGATCACTTCACTGACCGGCTTGGAGAACTCCAGCACCAGCAGACGGCCACCCGGCTTGAGCACCCGGAACATGGAGGCGAGCGCCTTGTCCTTGTCGGTGACGTTGCGCAGGCCGAAGCCGATGGTGATGACGTCGAAGTGGTTATCCGGGAAGGGGAGCGCCTCGGCATTGGCCTGCACGTAGGAGACGTTGTTGGCGACCCCCAGATTGCGCAGCTTGTCGCGGCCCACTTTCAGCATGGAGTCGTTGATATCCGCCAGCACCACCTGACCGGTCTCGCCGACGATGCGGGAAAACTTGGCGGTCAAGTCACCGGTACCACCGGCCAGATCCAGCACCTTCTGGCCCTTGCGCACACCGGAACAGTCGATGGTGAAGCGCTTCCACAGGCGGTGGATGCCGAACGACATCAGATCGTTCATCAGATCATACTTGGCTGCCACCGAATGGAAGACACCTGCTACCAGAGTTTCCTTCTCGGTCGCGGCCACGGTTTTAAAGCCAAAATGCGTTGTCGTTGCTTGTTCTGACATCCCTTAAACACCCATAGAGCAAAGAATGGCCGCCAGTTTACCAGAGCCACTGGCGTCCGGACACCTTAAACCCGGCTCGCAACCAACTGCATGCCCAGTACCACCATGGCCAGACAGAGGAAGAGATTGAGACCGATATTGAGCAGCGCTTTCAGATAGGCCCCATGTTGAGCCAGCACTACCGTATCGAGGGCAAAGGAAGAGAAAGTAGTCAGGGCTCCGAGGATCCCCACCATCAGCAGCGGCTTCATCGGATGTTCTACCACATGACCGTGACTGATGAGGGCGAACGCTATCCCCATGATGAAAGAGCCCACCACGTTGACCACCAGAGTCCCATAAGGAAAGTGGCGCCCCAGCAGCAAGGCCATCAGTTCGGCAATCCCAAAACGAAGGCAGGCGCCGATGGCGCCCCCTGCAGCAACATAGAACCAGGTTTGCATGGTGTCACTCCCTCAGGGTCAGGCCGCCATTATGTCGCAATGGCGGCCCTTGTGCCCAGAGGCGGAACTAATCGCCATCCAGCCTGATTGAAATCTCAGCGGCGAAAATCGATGGGCTCGGGCTGACCCAGCACGATTTCGGTCTGGGCCGGGCGGGTCTGGGCAATCACCTTGCCATGACGAATTGAATAACGCACCGGCACCTGACGGCGCACCGCATCGAAGCCGTTCTCGGCAGGCAGGATCAGCAGGTTGGCCGGTTTGCCCACCTCGATACCATAACGATCCTGCACATTCAGGGTGCGGGCGCTGTGGCTGCTGATCAGCTTCAGACCGTCGTTAATCTGCTCGTAACCCATGATCTGGCAGACATGCAGCCCCATGTGCAGCACCTGCAACATGTTAGCAGTGCCCATGGGGTACCAGGGATCGAACACGTCGTCGTGACCGAAACAGACGTTGATGTTCGCCTCCAGCATCTCCTTCACCCGGGTAATGCCGCGGCGTTTGGGATAGGTATCGAACCGCCCCTGCAGGTGAATGTTCACCAGCGGATTGGCCACAAAGTTGATGTCCGCCATCTTCAGCAGCCGGAACAGGCGGGAAGCATAAGCGCCGTTGTAAGAGTGCATGGCGGTGGTGTGACTGGCCGTCACCCGATGGCCGATACCCCGCTCGTAGGCCAGGGTTGCCAGCGTCTCGATAAAGCGGGACTGCTCGTCATCGATCTCATCACAGTGCACATCGACCAGAACCTGATACTTCTCGGCAAGATCGAAGATGTAGTGCAGACTTTCGACCCCATATTCCCGGGTAAACTCGAAGTGAGGGATCGCGCCAATCACGTCGGCACCCAGCTTGAGCGCCTCCTCCAGCAGTGCCTTGCCGTTGGGGTAGGAGAGGATCCCCTCCTGCGGGAAGGCGACAATTTGCAGCTCGACCCACTCCTTCATCTCCTCCCGCACCTCCAGCATCGCCTTGAGCGCCACCAGATTGGGATCGGAGACATCGACGTGAGTACGGACGAACTGGATGCCGTTGGCGATCTGCCACTTCAGCGTCTGGATGGCGCGCTGTTTCACATCCTCATGGGTCAGCAGCGCCTTGCGCTCGGCCCAGCGCTCGATCCCCTCGAACAGGGTTCCGGAGAGATTCCAGCTCGGCTCGCCCGCCGTCTGGGTGGTATCGAGGTGAATGTGGGGTTCGATAAAGGGAGCGATCGCCAGACCGCCCTCCCCGTCCAGCACCCGACCTGCGACGGCATGTTCGTCATGGGGTTCGATGGCGGTGATGACCCCATCCTGACAGCGGATCTGCCACAACCCTTCCCGATCGGCCAAACGAATATGTTGAATCAGCATTTGTTAGCTTCCTGTATCAGAACCGGCCGCAGGGTGAGGCGAACCAGAATGAAATAGGTGAAGGCGGCGCCCAATACCGCGTTGAGCGGCACTATGCCCGGCAGCCACTTGCCGACAGCCACCCCGACTGCCGTGGCAACCAGCGCCTGCCAGCGGACCGTCTCGAACTGCTGATCGGCAAATTGACGGTAACGCTCACGATTGAGCAGGAAATCCATGATGATAATGCCACCGATCGGCGGAATTGCTGTACTCAAAAAGGCCAGCCAGCCGACAAAATTGTTGTAAAGCCAGAGGGCGCAAGCCGTACCGATAAGGCCGTTGATCACGCTGAGCGGCTTGCTCTTGAGGCCGGTAATGTTGGCAAAACCGAGGCCAGAGGCATAGAGCGCGTTGTCATTGGTGGTCCAGATATTGAGGCCCAGCACCAGAATGGCGGGGATCAGCAGTCCCTGCATCAGCATCACTTCCGAGATATCGGCCTGACCGGTCACCGCCGCACCGGCTGCGCCGAAGACGAACATTAGCGTGTTGCCCAAAAAAAACGCCACCATGGTAATCATGACGGCGCCCCAGGGTTTGCGACCAAAGCGAACAAAGTCGGCGGTCAGGGTTCCTGCACTGATAAAGGAACCAACCACCATGGTCAGCGCCGTGGTGAACTCGATGGGATTGCTTGGTTGTACCTGCTGCAGCGCCGCCATGCCACCGGTCGAGGTCACCGCCAGCCAGACCGAGTAGCCGCCAAGCAGTGCAATGGCCGGTACGGCCACAAAGCTCAGCACCATCAGGGCGGAGATGCCGAAGTAGACGGTCACCGTCATCAACATGCCCGAAATGGCGATCAGCCAGTTCACATCTATGCCGGTCGCCTTCTGCACCGGCAGGGCAAACATCGCCACACCAACGCCAAACCAGCCGACCTGAGTACCGCCCAGCAGCAGGGATGGCAGCCAGGAACCTTTGACGCCGAAGGAGTATCGCGCCAGCAGATGGGTAGAGAGACCGGTTGAAGCACCGATATAACCGAGACAGGCGGTATAGATCCCCAGCAACAGGTTGCCGATCAGTACCGCCTTGATGAAGTCGTCAAACACCAGACCGGTACCCAGCGCACCACCGGTCCACATGCTGGCAGAGAAGAAGGTCAGGCCGAGCATCACCAGCATCAGCGAAAGCACACCTTTGCGCCCTTTGGCGGGTACCGCCCCCAAACAGTATTCGTTATCCTGCGCCATGCTCTCTCTCCACGTAATAGGCAAAACGCGCCGGATTTTACATGTAAAACGTTTTACGTCAATCGATCATGGTTAAATCTCTGGATAAAACCATCAATAGCAGTCAAATGAGTAACACATTAGGACTCAAACCAGCAGATAAACAGTGTCGACTGCAAGCAGAGGGGGTTGCGGGAATGGGAATGTAAGGGGATATCACAAAAATGACAGATGCAAAAAAGCCTCCCTTTTCAGGGAGGCTTTCTATTTAATGGTGCTGATACCCAGAATCGAACTGGGGACCTCATCCTTACCAAGGATGCGCTCTACCGACTGAGCCATATCAGCACACTAACCGGTAAAGACCACGCTGGGCGTAATCTTGAAATTGGGTGCCTGGCAGTGTCCTACTCTCGCATGGCGAATGCCACACTACCATCGGCGCTACCGCGTTTCACTTCTGAGTTCGGCATGGGATCAG
>NZ_JBFOCM010000010.1:0-124445 GCF_040907825.1 Aeromonas sp. s7(2024) | reverse complement strand
GGCTCTGTCCCAATTACGTGTTGAAAGGCTAATCTTGAAGTAGGCCATCACCTTGAGGTCTACCATCATGGATACCCCAGCCTTTCAACACCTGTTGTCCCTTTTTCCCCAGTTAACCCTGCGCCAGCGCCGTGTTGCTCAGCAGGAGCTTACTGCACCCCACACCATTACCTCGCTCAATACTCAGTTACCGGCATGCAGTGGCTGCCCCCATTGTCAGGCCGATGTTACCCAGCTGGCGCCTTGGGGATGGAGTCGGGGACTGCGCCGCTACCGTTGCAAACTGTGTCTGCGCACCAGCACCGTTCTGACCAAGACGCCCTTGGCCAGATTGCGTAAAGCACAGTGCTGGGAAGACTACGCGCAAGCTCTCATCGAAGGACTGACTGTCCGCCAGGCCGCGCGGCGCTGTGGGGTCAGCAAAAACACCGCGTTCCTCTGGCGTCACCGATTCTTGCGCGCGATGGCAACCCATCAGGCCACCCGGGAAGAGGGCATTGTTGAGGTGGATGAGACCTTCTTCCTTGAATCGTTCAAGGGGCAGCGGGGACTGCCGCGTCCACCACGTCATCGCGGTGGTAAAGGTCGAACTCGTGGAACCGGGCCAGATTACATCCCGGTGATGGTGGTACAAGACCGTGCAGGCCACCATGCGGATTTCCAGTTGGAGAAAATAAATGCCGATACGGTCATCGCAGTGTTGAAGCCGTTGGTGTCACCGGATGCGGTGCTGTGTAGCGATGGGGCGGGTGTGTATGCCTGTTTCAGCAAGGAACAGGGTATAACCCATCAGGTGGTGCGCAATCGTCAAGGCGAACGGGTAGTCGGTGCGTATCACATCCAGCATGTGAACGGATATCACCATCGGTTGAAAGAGTGGATGGAGCGGTTCCATGGCGTGGCGACGCACTACCTGAAGAACTACTTGGGTTGGCGCCGGATGCTGGAGCGTTACGGAAAAGGCGTAAATATCAAAACATGTTTGCATGAGGCGCTGGGGCGCCCCATGCAACACGTAATTGGGACATAACCTTTGTTATCTGGCGGTGCTGGGTTGCGAGATCGCCATCTGCTCGTGGGTGACCCTGTTTGCGCTGAGCCTGTTACCCGTGTCGGTGGGGTTGCTGGGCGGGCAGTGGCGATTGGCTTCGCTGCTTGAGACGGCCGAGCCAGAGGCTCAAGCCTGCCGTCAGGATGAGGACCAGTTCAATTCCCATGACCAGACCGCCCAGCTCGCCTTGCTCCCAGAAGGGGTGCAGGTAAAGTCCCCCCAGACTCGCCCCCAGATAGTAGGCCACCAGATAGAGGGAGGAGGCGAGGGCCCGGTTGTGTTCGACATGATGACCCACCCAGGCACTGGCGCAGGCGTGTGCCAGGAAAAAGCCGAAGCTGGAGATCAGCAAGCCACTCAGGATACCGAGCAGGCTAGCTTGCAGCAGCCACAGACTCCCGAGGGCCATCAGGGCAATCCCGACCAGCAGCATGCGTTGTGCCCCCCAGCGGTTGGCAAAGCGGCCGCTCAGTGAGGAGGCCACCGTCCCCGAGATATAGGTGAGAAACAGCATGCCGAGCCACTGGGTGGGCAAGGAGAAAGGAGGCTTTGCCAGCAGGAAGGTGAGATAACTGAACTGGTTCAGAAACACCATAAAGTTGAGCCCGCCGATAAGGTAAGCCCCTACCAGCAAGGGATTGGTCAGGTGTTGTTGCAAGGCGCGGGCAAATTGGCCGCGAACGGGGGCGCTCGCCACAAAGCGGGTCTGATGGGGCAGCAGCCAGAAGACCAGCGGCAGCAGTAACAGGCTGATTACACCAATCCCCAGAAAGGTATGCTGCCAGTCGCCAAACCAGCCCGCCAACAGACCGCCGACCACCCGACCGGCAATGCCACCGAGGGAGTTGGCGGCAATATAGACCCCCACCGCCGAGAGCAGCGCCCGTTTGCTGAACTCTTCCCCCATATAGGCAATCGCAGTCGCGGGCAGCCCTGCCAGCAGCGCGCCCTGCAGGATGCGCAGCAACAGCAGGGAACCAAACTGCTCAACCAGCGGGATTAACAGTGAGAGCAAGATCGCCAGGGTGAGGGTACCCAGCATGACTTGCCGACGGCCATGGCGATCCGCCAGTCTGGCGCAGATCAGCAGGGAGGCGGCGAGGCCTGCAGTGCATCCTGCCAGGGTCCAGCTGGCCGAGAGGGAGTTGACCGAGAAGACCTCGGCAATCAGGGGTAACAGGGGATGGGTCTGGTAGAGGTTCAGAAACACCAGAAAAGAGCCCAGGCTGAGGGCCAGGGTTGCACGTATCCACTCGCGACTTCCAACTTCAATCATTGCGTATTGTCCTGACTACTTTTGGTCAGGGTAGAGCCCTTGCAGCTATAAATATAATATATTTAAGTTATCCATCTCATAAGATGAATTGATACATGGATCTGAAACAGCTTACCTATCTGCTGGCGGTCAGGGATGCCGGCTCATTTACCAAGGCAGCCAACAGTCTGCATGTGGCACAACCGGCTATCAGCATGGCCATTGCTAAACTAGAGCAGCAGCTCGAATTGCGGCTGTTTGATCGACAGGACCGGGCGGTACGGCTGACGCCGGAGGGGGAGGTACTCTGTCGCCACGCCGAGCGTCTGTTGCTGCAGATGCATCAGGCCGAGGCCGAGATGGCCGAACTGAAGGGGTTGGAGCGGGGGGAAGTGCGGATTGGGATCCCCTACATGATGGGCTCCTACTATTTCCCCCCTCGTCTGATGGCCTTCAAGCACCGCTACCCCGGCCTCAAGATCCGTGTTGAGGAGGCCGGTACCCGCGAGCTGCTCAGCCGGATGGTGGATGGCTCCCTCGATCTGGCCATTCTCATCACCAGTGATCTCCCCCCCGCCATCGAGGGAGCGCATCTGCTGAGCGAAGAGATGTTGATGGTGGTGGGGGACGATCACCCCTTGCGTGGCGCATCAGCCGTCACCCTCTCGCAGTTCTTTGCTCAGGAGTTGGCGCTGTTTCGCCGTGGCTTTTATCACCGGGAGCATATGGAGGCGCTGGCCCAGAGCCTGGGCGTTGAACCCGATATCGCCTTCGAGAGCAATCTTATCCCTCTGCTCAAGGCGGTGGTGCGGCAAGGCTTTGCGGTGACCACCTTCTTGCGGATGGTGCTGGAAGAGGAGCCGGATCTGAGTGGCGTACCCTTCGACCCGCCCATCTACCTCGACCTCTGCGTGGCGTGGCGGCGTGGTGATCCGCTCTCCATGGCCAACCGTGCCTTGCGCGATTTTCTACTCAAGGATCGTCCGGCCTGATGGCGGCGGGTCATTGCTGAAAGTTTGTTACTATTAACGGTGGGTTCGCTTGAGGGCTACACCATGAAATTGCAGCAATTGCGCTATATCGTCGAGGTGGCGAACCACAGGCTGAATCTGTCGGCCACCGCCGAGAGCCTCTTTACTTCCCAGCCCGGGATCAGCAAACAGGTGCGGATGCTGGAGGATGAGCTGGGGATCCAGATCTTCGAGCGCAGCGGCAAACACCTGACCCAGATCACCCCCATCGGTCGGGACGTGATCAAAGTGGCCGCGGAGGTGCTGGACAAGGTCGCCACCATCAAGGTCATGGCCAGGCAGCATGTGCATCCGGAGCAGGGAACCCTCACCATTGCCGCTACTCATCTGCAAGCCCGTTATATTCTGCCCGCCATCCTCAAGGGTTTCATGGCCCGCTTTCCCAAAGTTGCCGTAACTGTGATGCAGGGGAGTGCGGTGCAGTGCCGCGCAGCCGTACATGATGGCGCTGCCGATCTGCTGCTGGCGGATGAACCGGAGGAGGGGAGCGATCTGCTGATGCTCCCCTCTTTTCAGTGGCAACGGGGCTTGGTGCTGCCCAAGGATCATCCGTTGGCCAAAGCACCATCGCTGACTCCGGCTGAGCTGGTGGAGTTTGCATTGGTGACCGATGGAAGGGCTCTCTCCACAGCTCATAGCACTGATTGCGCTCATGCCGAGAGCCGGATCGCCTGCTGTGCGAGCGACAGCGATGTGCTCAAGACCTATGTCAGACAAGGGATGGGCATCGGGGTGATGGCAGCTTTTGCCTGGGAGCCCCAGCGCGATGGGGAGCTGGTGCTCAAAACGGCGCCCTGGCTACCAGGCGGTGTGGCCGCTATCGGGTTGCGCAGAGGGGCATTTTTATGCGGCTATCTCTACGATCTGATTGAACGTCTCGCGCCGCAATTGACCCGCGAGCGGGTCGATCAATACTGTGCTGCCCGCACTGGTGAAGAGCTTGAAGCTCTGCTGGCCAATCTGACCGTGCCACTTAGATAGCTTGGGTTGATGTGTGGTCGTCCCAAGAAAAACGCCTCCGTTCGGGAGGCGTTTGACTATCTGGCATTCGTCAATGCAGGCTCATTTTTTGAGCATGTGATCCAGCTTGTTGGCCTTGGTCGACAGATAGAACTCGTTGTGGGGATTGCGCCCTTCCTGTAACGGTACCCGTTCGGCCACCGGAATACCGAAGGATTCCATCGCTTTCATCTTGCGCGGGTTGTTGGTCATCAGTTTGAGAGACTTGACCTCAAGCTGCTTGAGCATATCGGCGCAGATGGTGTAGTCGCGCATATCGGCGGCGAAACCAAGGGCTACGTTGGCCTCCACGGTATCGGCACCCTGATCCTGCAGGTGATAGGCGCGGATCTTGTTGAGCAAGCCGATGCCACGGCCCTCTTGACGCACATACAGCAACACGCCACGACCGGCCTTGGCGATATTCTCCATGGCCGCCTGCAACTGGAAACCGCAGTCACAACGCAGGCTGAACAGGGCGTCGCCGGTCAGGCACTCTGAGTGGATCCGGCCCAGCACGGGCTCTTCACCGGTAATGTCGCCCATCACCAGTGCGGCGTGATCTTTGCCTGTGCCGGTTTCCTGAAAACCTACCAGCGTGAAGGTGCCCCAGGGGGTTGGCAATTTGGATTGGGCCACGAGGGTAACGCTGCTCATAGGTTGCTCCTTACTACTAACGGCTCAAAAAAGGGGGCCAGTTTAGCGCGCCTTGTCAGGAACGACCATAAGAACAAGTCCCTGCATTGCTTAATGAAATCTCCAAATGAGATACAAGCACAGCTGTCCGGCGGGGTTTTGGCCCTTTGTGCGGATTGATGACTGCCAGGCTCACCACATTCGGGTATAATCGGCGCCCATTAACCCACCCCTTCGGGATGGGAGCAACACAGTGCAGGAGAGAAGTTATGCCTCAGATGGCCCCCGTAATGACAATTGATGGCCCCAGTGGTGCAGGTAAAGGCACCTTGTGTCAGCTGCTTGCTGAGAAGCTGGGTTGGCACTTGCTGGACTCGGGCGCCATCTATCGGGTGTTGTCCCTGGCCGCCCTGCATCACGATGTAGAGCTGGACAGTGAAGCTTCACTGGTGCCACTGGCTGCCAATCTGGATGTGCAATTTCAGGTTGAGGGCGATCTGGTCAAGGTGATCCTGGAAGGGGAAGATGTCTCCCGCACCATCCGCACCGAAGAAGTGGGTAATGCTGCCAGTAAAATCGCCGCCTTCCCCCGGGTGCGAGAAGCATTGTTGCGCCGTCAGCGTGCATTTCGTCAGGCCCCGGGTCTGATTGCCGATGGTCGTGATATGGGCACAGTTGTTTTCCCCGAGGCCGAGGTGAAGATTTTCCTCGACGCCAGTGCCGAAGAACGGGCCCAGCGTCGCTATAAGCAGTTGCAAGATAAGGGCTTTGATGTTAACTTTGAGCGTCTTTTAACCGAGATTCGGGAACGTGACGATCGCGACAGAAATCGCGCTACTGCACCCCTGAAACCGGCAGAAGATGCTCTGGTGGTAGACTCTACCGCCATGACCATAGATGAAGTGCTGGCAACAGTACTCGCCTATGCAGAGCAACAACTTGGTGATGCCAGCGCAAGCTGACATCCGGTCGTCTGCACCAAGGATGGCGCAGATTATTTAAAACAGCCCCGCTTGTGCCGGATTGCAAGTGGATGTTTCATTTGTGACATAAACAATGATCGAATCTTTTGCTCAACTCTTTGAAGAGTCCCTGAACGCCGTTGAAACCCGTCAAGGTTCCATCGTCAAGGGTACTGTCGTTGCTATCGAGAACGGTTTCGTACTGGTTGACGCCGGTCTGAAATCCGAGTCCGCTATCCCGGCTGAAGAATTCAAGAACGCCATGGGCGAGCTGGAAATCAACGTCGGCGACACCGTTGACGTGGCTCTGGACTCTATCGAAGATGGTTTCGGCGAAACCAAGCTGTCCCGCGAAAAAGCCAAGCGCCACGAAGCCTGGCTGCAGCTTGAGAAGGCTTACGAAGAGCAAGCTACCGTTATCGGTATCATCAACGGCAAGGTCAAGGGTGGTTTCACCGTTGAACTGAACGGCATCCGTGCCTTCCTGCCGGGTTCTCTGGTTGACGTGCGTCCGATCCGTGACACCGCTCACCTGGAAAACAAAGAACTCGAGTTCAAAGTCATCAAGCTGGACCAGAAGCGCAACAACGTTGTTGTTTCCCGTCGTGCCGTGATCGAGACCGAGAACACCTCCGAGCGCGAAAGCCTGCTGGCTAACCTGCAAGAAGGTCAAGAAGTTAAGGGTATCGTCAAGAACCTGACCGACTACGGTGCATTCGTAGATCTGGGCGGTGTTGACGGCCTGCTGCACATCACCGACATGGCGTGGAAGCGCGTTAAGCATCCTTCCGAAATCGTCAACGTTGGCGACGAGATCGCTGTCAAGGTTCTGAAGTTCGACCGCGAGCGTACCCGTGTATCCCTGGGTCTGAAGCAGCTGGGCGAAGATCCCTGGGTTGCTATCGCCAAGCGTTACCCGGAGACCACCCGTCTGTCTGGCCGCGTGACCAACCTGACCGACTACGGCTGCTTCGTTGAAATCGAAGAAGGCGTTGAAGGCCTGGTACACGTATCCGAGATGGATTGGACCAACAAGAACATCCACCCGTCCAAAGTTGTTAACGTTGGCGACGTGGTTGACGTGATGGTTCTGGACATCGACGAAGAGCGTCGTCGTATTTCCCTGGGTCTGAAGCAGTGCAAATCCAACCCGTGGCAGCTGTTTGCCGAAACTCACGCCAAAGGCGACCGTGTTTCCGGCAAGATCAAGTCCATCACTGACTTCGGTATCTTCATCGGTCTGGATGGCGGCATCGACGGCCTGGTTCACCTGTCTGACATCTCCTGGAACAACCAGGGCGAAGAAGCCGTGCGTGAATTCAAGAAAGGCGACGAGATCGAAGCCGTTGTTCTGCAAGTAGATCCGGAGCGTGAGCGCATCTCCCTGGGTGTCAAGCAGATCGAAGAAGACCCGTTCAACAAGTACCTGGCTGACAACAAGAAAGGTGCTATCGTGAAGGGTAAGGTTACCGAGGTTGATGCCAAAGGTGCCGTTATCGAACTGGCTGATGGCGTAGAAGGCTACCTGCGTGCCTCCGACGCTGCTCGTGACCGTGTAGAAGACGCCACTCTGGTGCTGTCTGTTGGTGACGAAGTTGAAGCTAAATTCATGGGCGTTGATCGTAAGAACCGCACCGTAAGCCTGTCTGTCCGTGCTAAGGACGAGGCTGATGAGCGTGTTGCTATCGATAACCTGAACCAGCAAGAAGAAGTTGTGTTCAGCAATGCTATGATGGAAGCGTTCAAAGCCGCCAAGGGTGAGTAATCCTTGATGCAAGAAAAGGGCGGCATTGCGCCGCCCTTTTTTATCCTGGCAAAATGAATATTGCATGTGATCGGGGAAGGAGATTTAACGTTATGACCAAATCAGATCTCATCGAACAACTGGCAGCCAGCCGCATGCATATGCCGGCCAAGGATGTCGAAGCCGCCATCAAGGAGATCCTTGAGCAGATGGCGTCGACCTTGCAAAACGGCGACCGGATTGAAATCCGCGGATTTGGCAGTTTTTCACTGCACTATCGTGCGCCCCGTGTGGGCCGCAACCCCAAGACTGGGGACAAGGTTGAACTGACCGGGAAATATGTCCCGCACTTCAAACCTGGCAAAGAGTTGCGCGAGCGCGTCAACATCGTTGAATGATGCAGAAATGGGCATACCTCGGGTATGCCTTTTTTGTTTTTGGCGCCGATTCCTGTGCCAATCGTCTTGTTTCTTAAACTCTTTTCCCATTCACTCTAGAGTCTGCCTGTGATTTTAAGGATAATCAGCCTCTCATTAGATACTGACAGGGAGCTCTTATGAAGCGTATTTTGGCCCTCATTCCGCTGGTGCTGGTGTTTGTTCTGACCCTGGCGCTGGGCTCACAAAATGGCCAGCTGGTTCAGTTCAATTACCTGATCGCTCAGGGTGAGTTTTCACTTGCCATGCTGTTGGGCTTCTTCTTTGCTGGCGGCTTTTTGCTGGGCTGGCTGGTATTCGGCCTGCTGTTCCTGCGCCTGAAAATGCAAAACCGCACCCTCAACCGCACCATGCGTCGTCAATCCCGCGAGTTAGAGCTGGCCCGGTCACCGGGTAAGGAATAATGTTCCTCAATGCTTGAACTGCTTTTCCTGCTGTTACCCATCGCCGCCGGTTATGGCTGGTACATGGGTCGCAGGAGTGTTCGCCAGGACACCCAGAAACAGAGTAACCAGTTTTCCCGCCAGTATGTGGCGGGCCTCAACTATTTGCTGTCCGATGAATCCGACAAGGCGGTGGATCTCTTTATCCAGCTGCTTGAGGTGGACAGTGAAACCATCGAAACACACCTCTCCCTCGGCAACCTGTTTCGCCAGCGTGGGGAGGTCGATCGTGCCATCAAGATCCACCAGAACCTGGTAACCCGCCAACTGACCCGGGAGCAGCGACAGCTTGCCCTGCAGGAGCTTGCGCGCGACTTTCTTGCTGCCGGTCTGCTCGACCGTGCTGAAGCACTCTGGAATGAGCTGTGTGACGACAGCGACTATGAAGAGACGGCGCTGGCACAGCTGTTGATCATCCATCAGCAGTTGCGGGATTGGGATAAGGCCATCGATGTGGCGGTTCGTCTGCAAAAATTCCAGGGCAAGAAGCTGGCCGACCCCATCTCCCATTTCTATTGCGAACAAGCCGAGATCGCGCTGCGTGAGGGCAATAAAGGGGAGGGACTGGCCAAGCTCAAACGGGCGCTCAGTATCAATCCGGCATGTGCTCGGGCCAGTTTGCGCCTCGCTGAGCTCGCCATGGCCGAGGGGGAGTATGAGCAGGCCAGCAAGGAGCTGCTGCGGGTGTTCGAGCAGGATATCGACTTTGCCTCCGAGGCAATGCCCAAATTGCTCGAGTGCTATCAGCAGTTGGGCCGCACGCCTGCGTTGATCCCGCTGCTTGAGAAGGCAGTGGAAGATCACGCCGGTGTCAGCGTGACCCTGGCCCTTGCCAAGCTGGTTGAAGAGCGTGATGGCCTGAGTCAGGCCCGTTCGCTGGTGCTGCGTCAGCTGCGTCGTCATCCGTCGATGAAAGGTTTTTACCAGTTGGTGGGTTTTCAACTGGCCAGTGCGGAGGAGGGGCCTGCCAAGGAGAGCCTCGAGCTTCTGCAACAGCTGGTCGGCGAGCAGATAAAAATCAAGTCAACCCACAAGTGTCGGCAGTGCGGCTTTGCCACTCACTCGTTGTTCTGGCAGTGCCCGTCTTGTCGCCAGTGGGGTTCCATCAAGCCGATCCGCGGTCTGGACGGTGAATAACAAGCAATAGGATGTGAGATGCAAGATCCCAAAGTACTGGTAGCGCTGGATTATCAGCACGAGGCAGATGCCTTAGCGTTCGTTGAACGTATCTCTCCGGCCCAGTGCCGTCTCAAGGTAGGCAAGGAGATGTTTACCCTGTTTGGCCCGCAGTTTGTACGTCAGCTGGTGGCCAAGGGATTCGATGTCTTTCTGGATCTGAAGTTTCACGATATTCCCAATACCGTTGCCAAAGCCGTGGCAGCCAGTGCCGAGCTCGGTGTCTGGATGGTCAACGTGCATGCCAGTGGTGGTGAGCGGATGATGCGTGCCGCCAAAGAGGCGCTACTGCCTTATGGCGACAAGGCCCCCCTGCTTATCGGCGTGACCGTGCTGACCAGCATGGAACAGTCCGACATGATCCCCCTCGGGTTGGATGTAAGCCCCGCCGAGCAGGTGATCCGGCTGGCTACCTTGACCAAAGCATCCGGTCTGGATGGGGTGGTCTGCTCCGCCAACGAGGCCCATGAGCTGAAAGCCTTGTTGGGCGCCGATTTCAAGCTGGTGACCCCGGGCATTCGCCCGACCGGTTCAGCGGCCGGGGATCAGCGCCGGGTGATGACACCGAAAGCGGCGGTCGAGGCGGGGTCCGATTATCTGGTTATCGGTCGTCCCATTACGCAGGCTGCCGATCCGGCCGCCATGCTGGCCAGCATCAATGCCGAGCTGGTTGGTGCGTAACAGGCTCACTCAGTGATACACGGTGCAGGCCGAGCAACAGGCCTGCACCGGCCCCGATAAGATGAGAGCCGATGTGTACCCTGGCATTGATCAGGGTGGATATCGGGCTCTCTCCTGCGTTGTAGAAGTCCATCACCAGCTTGAGCCCCATCCCCGCTAGCAGCAGCCAGCCCGACGTGCGGCGTCCGTGGCGGATATCCTGCATTGCCCCCCAGACAAACAGGCCATGCAGCGAGCCGGATAGCCCCATGTACCACTGGGTCTGCGGGCACCACCACCAGATCCCCAAGCCCACTGCCAACCAGAGCAGCAACATCAGCAGCGGCAGGCGAGCCCCACCCAGATAGTCGCGAAACAGGCTATAGAGGATGGCGAGCCCACCCAGATTGAGCAGCAGGTGCCACAGATTGGTATGAGCCAGATTGCCTGTTATGATCCGCCACCCTTCGCCCCCGGCGATCAAGGGCCGATCGAAGGAGAGCTGAAGGTTGGGAACGGTAAAGAAGAGTAGCAAGCTGGTGAGAGAGAGCGTGATAACCCAGAGCAATCCAGATTTGTCTGACAACATGAAACAGTCCAACGACAAGAACAGTCGATACTGTACACGTTGCACCCGAGCCCTCAAAGCCTGCCTGTGCGATTATATTGTGCCTGTTGACAATCACACGCCCCTCTACATCTTGCAGCACCCCAACGAGGTGGCACATCCCAAGGGGACTGCGGCGCTGCTGGCGGCCTCTTTGCAACAGTGCGAGATCCATGTGGGGGAGGACTTTTCCCGCGATGAGTGGCTCAATGGGTTGCTTGCAGATCCTTCCCGTCGCTGCTATCTACTCTGGCCGGATGAGGATGCCATTTCGCTGACCGATCTTCGCCAACAGCGGGAGAGTGAATCCTCTGGCAAAACGTCCATCGCCTTTATCTTGCTCGACGGCACCTGGCGCAAAGCCTATCGCATGTTGCAGAGCAACCCGGCACTGGCCCGCTTGCCCCGCATCGGCGTTGGTGCCATTGCCGGTCAATATGCCATTCGCAAGAAACCCTTTCCCGATGCCCTCTCTACTATAGAGGCGGGCTATCACCTCTTGTCCCGGTGGGAGGGGAGGCCGGAGCACTATGCGCCCTTGCTGACCCTGTTTAACCGGTTGAATACCCAGTGGCAGGACTTTGCCGAAGGCCGCCGCGCGTGACATTTGAAGGAGTTATCAAGATGAAAAAAGCAGTCGTGGTTTTCAGTGGCGGTCAGGACAGCACCACTTGTCTGGTACAGGCATTGGCTCAGTATGATGAAGTGCACGCCATCACCTTCGACTATGGCCAGCGCCATCGGGAAGAGATCGACACCGCGCGTCGTCTGGGCAGTGCTCTGGGGATCGCCGCCCACAAGGTGATGGATGTGACGCTGCTCAATGAGCTGGCGGTCTCTGCCCTGACCCGTGACGACATCCCGGTCAGCTGCGAGCTGCAGGATAATGGCCTGCCCAACACCTTCGTGCCGGGTCGCAATATCCTGTTCCTGACCCTGGCTTCCATCTATGCCTATCAGGTGGGCGCCGAAGCGGTGATCACCGGTGTCTGCGAGACCGACTTCTCCGGCTATCCCGATTGCCGTGACGAGTTCGTCAAGGCCCTCAATCAGGCGGTGTCGCTCGGGCTGGATCGCGGCATCCGTTTTGAAACTCCCCTGATGTGGCTCGACAAGGCCGAGACCTGGGCACTGGCGGATCACTATGGTCACCTCGACACGGTGCGCCAGCAGACCCTGACCTGCTACAACGGCATTGCCGGTGACGGTTGCGGCACGTGTCCTGCGTGTGAACTGCGCAGTCGCGGCCTAAACAACTATCTGGCCGACAAGGCGGGCATCATGGCCAGACTGTTTGAGAAAACCGGGCTGGGCGAGAAAAGCGCAGAGTGAGCCTGCGTCTTGCCGTGGCTTGGGGTATAATCCGCGACTTTTGCAACAAGCCGTGATCGAGATGCACTACCCAATCAACGAGATTTTCCAGACCATCCAGGGGGAGGGCATCTTTACCGGCCTGCCCGCCATCTTTGTTCGCCTGCAGGGTTGCCCGGTGGGCTGCCCCTGGTGCGATACCCGTCATACCTGGGTTGTTGATCCGGCTCGTGAAGTGGGTAAGACGGCGGTACTGGATCGTTCCAACGAATCCGATTGCTGGAGCCAACTCAGCACCGCGCAGATTATCAAGAGCTTTACCGATCTGGGTTATCAGGCGCGCCATGTGGTGATCACCGGTGGCGAGCCCTGCCTCTACGATCTGCACGAACTCTCGTCAGCCCTGCTGGCGGCGGGTTATCAGGTGCAAATTGAAACCAGTGGCACCAGCGAGATCAAGACCCATGAGCAGACCTGGGTAACAGTCTCCCCCAAGATCGGTATGAAAGGGGGGCTGCCTGTGCTGGTCTCGGCGCTGGAGCGGGCCAACGAGATCAAGCATCCGGTGGCCACCGAGCACCATATTGAAGAGCTGGATGCGCTACTCGCTACCGCTACCCTGCGCCCGGACGTGGTCATTGCCTTGCAGCCGATCAGCCAGAAACCACGGGCCACCCAATTGGCGATGGATACCTGTATCGCGCGTAACTGGCGACTCTCAATCCAGACTCATAAATATCTGGATATTGATTAATATGGATTGGCTATCCGACGAACAGGTGCTGCTGACTCTGACCAACAAGATGCCTTACGGTAAATATCAGGGGCGGCGTATCATCGATATTCCCGAGCCCTATCTGGTGTGGATGGCGCGCAGCGGTTTTCCGGCGGGTAAATTGGGCCAGACGCTGGCGTTGGCTTACGAAATCAAACTCAATGGACTCGAATCCATGATTATTCCCATTATTAACAGGATGTCGGTATGAGAATATATACGAGGCAGGGCGACAAGGGCATGACCCGGCTGGCCGATGGTATCCCATTGCCAAAGGATCATTTGCGGGTCGAGACCTACGGTTATATCGATGAGCTCAACTCCCATATTGGCTTGCTGATTTGTGACGTGCCGTCGCAAGAGCTCTGCTTATTGGCTGATTTACAGCTGTTGCAACAGGAGTTGTTTGATCTGGGGGGGGAGTTGGCATTCTCCAGCGACGCCCAGAATGAATCAATTTGGCAAGTTAATGCCGCCTGGACCACTCGCCTTGAACAGCAGATAGATCGTTATAGTGAGCCATTGCCGCCGCTGCGCCAATTTATATTGCCCGGTGGTTCCCGTGTCGCGGCGCAAGCACATGTGGTGCGTACTCTGGTGCGTCATTGCGAGCGCTTGCTGCTGACATTGAGCCGGGAAGAGCGGGTCAATCCCGAGGTGCTGCCCTATCTGAACCGGATGAGTGACTGGTTCTTTACCGTTGCCCGCTATCTCATCTGCGTGGCAGGGGATCGTGAAGTGCTGTGGGTCAAGGCAGCAGAGCGCCCGCAATCGGCTATCTGATATGTCACATTTAAGCGGCAATAAAAAACCTCGCCTTGGCGAGGTTTTTTATTAGCAACGAGATTGAGATCAGATAGCAAAGTCTTCCAGTGATTTGCCTGTTGCCACTGCGCTGGCAATAGCCGAAGGCATACGGCCCTGGCCGGTCCAGGTTTTCTCTACGCCATTATCCTGATAGCGATATTTGGCAGGACGTGGCGCCCGCTTGGCTTTTTCTGATTTGCCGGGGTTGGTAGCGACAGCGCTTACCAATTCTGCCGGGTCAATACCGGCGGCTTTCAGCATTTCGCTATATTCGTTAATTTTCCGCAGATGCTCTTCACGGGCCTGACGCTCGGCAGCTTCATCCTGCTGACGCTCAGCAACGATCGCGGAGAGTTTTTCCAGTGCCTCTTCCAGTTGTTCCAGAGAAAGTTCGCGGCAGGTCGCACGCAGACTGCGGATATTAAGCAGTACCTTTAAAAATTCATTCATAGGAGTTACCACGTCGAGTCAGAGAAAAATATTATGTTCCAGCTGATTCTTGCTTGGCGATTTAAATAAGTCAAGCCGGGTTAAATATAATATCCGTGGGGAACATCAATACAGATATTTAATATGGCCTGCAATAGGCTTGGAGATTGGATGCCAATGAAACCGCAGTAGGTGAAAATAGCGTCAAAGCTGGCGTTGTTGCATCATTTGACTACCATTTTTCGACCTTGATATGTTTATCGTGACTATTTAATCAAAAAACTTGCTATAAGCTGCCATCTCGATAAAATGTGCGGCGAATACCTTTAAGTAGAGGCGCGCTGCCTATGAGTATTTGTGCGGAGGGTGATGCCTGTGATGCACAAGGAAAGGAGTCAGCGCCGAAGTGGCCAGGCCATCATACCGGGCTGCTGGTTCTGCATCTAATAGGTGCAGGACTGCCATAGTCATCCACTATGGAGCGCTACCTGAAGGGGCTGAGGAGTATGACCTCCCCATAGGTTTTGTTTCTTTAGATCCTCTCGGTAGATCTCCACCTGTAATCTTTAGGTGCAAAGAGATCATGGACATTAGTCATTTCGCCGACTCCGGTTGGTCCGTTCTTCCCCCCCTGTTGGCTGTCGCGCTGGCGATCATGACCCGCCGCGTGCTGCTGTCCCTTGGTGTGGGCATCGTCACCGGCAGTTTGCTGCTCAATCAGTTTTCACCCCTCGAATCCCTGCATTACATGTTGAATACCGTGCTCAAGATCTTCTGGGTCGATGGCGCGCTCAATCGTGACAATGTCAACATGATCCTGTTTATGCTGCTGCTGGGTGGCCTCATCAGCCTGATGAGCGTCTCCGGGGCGACCCGTGCCTTTGCCGAGTGGGCCGAGCGTCGAGCCAAGACCCGCAAGGGCGCCAAAGCCCTGACTGGCATGATGGTGTTTGCCTTCTTTATCGATGACTTCTTCCACAGCCTGTCGGTGGGGGCCATCTGCCGTCCGGTGACCGACCGCTTCCAGATCTCCCGTGCCAAATTGGCCTATCTGCTGGACTCCACCGCGGCGCCGGTCTGCGTGCTGATGCCCATCTCCTCCTGGGGGGCTTATATCATCGCCCTGGTTGGCGGCATCATGGCGGCCCACGGTCTGACCGAGCAGAGCCCCATCGCTGCGTTTGTCGAGATGATCCCGATGAACCTCTACGCCGTCTTCACCCTGATCATGGTGCTGGTGGTGATTGCATTCCAACTCGACATCGGCCCGATGCGTCAACACGAAGCGTGGGCGCTGGAAGGCAAGCTGTGGGATGAGTCCAAGGGCCGCCCCATCGGTCTGGATATGGAGAGCCCGGAGGATAGCAACGGCGGCATGATCGACATGGTACTGCCGATCCTGACCCTGACCGCTGCCACCATCTATTTCATGATTGATTCCGGTGCTGCGGTGCTGAGCGAGAAAGGGCTGCCCTTCAGCGTGCTCGGCTCGTTCGAAAATACCAACGTCGGCTCTTCGCTGGTCTACGGTGCACTGTGCAGTCTGGTGGTCTCCATCGGTCTGGCCATGCGCCTGAAGCTGGGTGCCAAAAACTGGATCAAGGCCGCGCCGCAAGGTGTCATGGCCATGCTGCCGGCCATCAACATCCTGCTGTTTGCCTGGACCATCGGTGCCGTGGTGCGCGACGTGGAGACCGGTAAGTACCTGGCTTCGCTGGCTAACGGCAACCTGCCGATCGAAGTGCTACCTGCCGTGGTCTTTATCCTCTCCTGTGCCATGGCGTTTGCCACCGGCACCAGCTGGGGTACCTTCGGCATCATGCTGCCGCTGGCCGGTGACATGGCCGCCGCCAGCGACATCAGCCTGATGCTGCCGATGCTGGCTGCGGTACTGGCTGGCTCGGTGTTCGGGGATCACAGCTCACCTATCTCCAGCACCAGCATCCTCTCTGCTACCGGTGCCGGTTGCCATCACATCGATCACGTGATGACCCAGCTGCCCTATGCACTGGCCATCGCCTTCGGCGCGGCCATCGGTTACCTGGCGATGGGCTTGATGCACTCCAGCCTGGCCGGTTTCAGTGTCAGTGCCCTCTGGTTCGTGCTCTTTACCGGCTATCACCTGAAAAAGGCCAAAGCGCGGCCAGTGTTGGCCACCGCGTAACATTTATAGAGCAAGGGGCCCGCGGGCCCCTTGGTTTTGTCAGGGGCTTTGGTTAGCATGCGCCCCATAAATTCAGTTTCGGAACAGTATCATGGCTTCACTGCACTACAAATTTGCCACCATGAATTCAGGCAAATCCACCCAGCTCATTCAGGCGCACTTCAACTATCTGGAGCGGGGCATGCATCCTCTGGCGATGACGCCAGCCATCGATGACCGTTTCGGGGTCGGGGTGATCAGTGCCCGAGTAGGCCTTGAACTGAAGGTGGACGTGTTCAGCGACAGCTGTGATCTGTTTGAAATGGTGAAAGCGCGCCATGCGAAGAAACCTATCGATGTTTTCATCGTGGACGAGGCCCAGTTCCTGACCCGTGAGCAGGTCTACCAGTTAGCCCGCATCGTCGATGAGCAGGATATTCCGGTGATGGCCTATGGCCTCAAGACCGATTTTCGCGGCGAGCTGTTCCCGGGCTCCTACCATCTGCTCTGTCTGGCCGACAAGTTTGAAGAGCTGAAGAGCATCTGCTGGTGTGGCAACAAGGCTCACATGAACTCCCGGGTCAATGAAGCGGGGCAGGTGATGCGTGATGGCGAACAGGTGGAGATCGGTGGCAACGATCGCTATGTGTCGCTCTGTCGCAAACACTATCTCGAAGGTCGGGCCTACAAGTAATTCGGCTGCGATATTTGAATCGTCGAGCAGGGCGCCAATCTGGCGCCCTTTTTATTTTCCCCAACTTGTATCGCTGTGGTTCAGTCGATCTCGATATCCACCGGCGCAATGATGGGGTCGGCCACCGGCAGGCGTTGAAACAGCTGGCGAAAATGGTGCTGTACCCGGCCGATATCGATCAGTGACATGCCGGAGGCAAAACCAAACCAGACATAGAGGCCGGTGAGATCGCGAAACATCGGCGGCAAATAGCGGGGAGCGGAAATCAGTCCCTCCAGATAGTGCTGATAGAGCACCGGAATGTCATCCAGTGTCACCTTGCCGACAAACAGCATCGGCAGGATCTCGGGTACCCCTTCCAGCACGGCGCTGCGGATAAAGTTGACCGTCTCCACATAGCCACGCACGTAGGAGAGATCCTTGGTAAAGCAGGCGCCGCCGTCCACCATGCCGCCACGAAAGACCCGCTGGGTGATCTTGTAGGCGTCGTGCTCGCTGGTGCCCTGCTGCACGAAGTGCTGAAACACCTCGATAAAATCGGCGCCGCGCTCGGCCATGTCGATGGCCATCACCCGATCGGAGATGCGCTTGGCCCGATCCGGAAAGGAGCTGAAAGTGAGGGTCTCTATCAGGACAGCCAGCCCCTCCTGACAGGCGGTGATCCGCGGTGAACCGGCGCTCAGCCAGGTGGCATAGGGCTGCTTGCGACCGTTGAGGGTGGTGCCGACATGGACCCACCCCTCGTGTACCTCCAGCACCTGCAAGTCCAGCTCGGAGAAACGGGCGTGGGAGTTGAGCTTGATGTAGTCGCCACCGGCAGCGGCATCGGAGACAATCCCATCGCTCAGCTTCACCTGCACAGTGCCGTCACTGAAGTAGCTCGACAGCTTGCCCTGCAGTTTGGCGACCGCGGCCTCTCCTTCGAACTCCTTGGGGTAGGGGCGCACCAGATGGCGGGCGCCGGGCAGGGAGAAGATATCGCACAGGCGGGCGCCCAGCTCCTTGAGAGTCTTGCGATCCCCGCGCAGGTGATCGCTGGCAGAGCCATAAAGCAGCTGGCTGTAACGCTGAAAATCGGGTTGGCCGCGCTGGCGCAGCATCTCGATCACCACCATGTACTGATCGACCGTCTCTTGCAGGATCCGGCCAAGATCGTCCTGTGGCCCCAGTTTTCTGCGGATCCGGTCCCGCAGCTCCTTGAGCTCCAGATACTTGTTGCGCGGATCGAAGCCGAGGGGGAGGGCATCATAGAAGTGCCTGTCGATAGCGGGCAGCTCCCTGCCACCGCTTGCCAGAAAGCGATCCTGCAGATGGCGTGGCCATTTGATGGCATCCAGAATGCGGATGGGTTTTTGCAGGGTGAGCAGCTCATCCGAGAGTGATTTCAGATGAAGGCGATACTTTTCTTGGATAGTCATGGGGCCCCCTGTGGGGCAAGCGTCATCGTGGATTTGGCTGAGTATATGCATAGCGCTTGCCAAAAAGAAGCGAGCCGCAGGGTTATCGGGTTGGCATGCTTTTTGTTGATAGCAAATTGGTTTAGACTGCGCCCCTTGATCCCAATCTTGTCGTGGAAATGATGAATATCCCCAGCTCCGAAATGATAATGCGTTGGTTGCAACAAGCTCGTATCGAGCACTATGTCTGCGACCAGTGTCACGGTATCCACATTGTCTCTTTGCAGTCGGTCGATGGTATTCAGGAGAGCCGGATCTTCGTGGAAGAGGAAGGCCTGCTGTTCTCCTCCGAGCTGGAAGTGCGCCCCTCCGCAATGCTGCCGCTGGTTGCCGAACTGGGCCGACTCAATATGCAGTACCCCTCCCTCAAGGTGTTCCTCGATATCATCGATGACAACCTGCCGCGGCTGGTGGTCGGGCACACCGTCTTTACCAAGGCCGGACTCAGCGTCGAGCAGTTCCTGCTGTTCGTGCAAAGCACCATCGCTGCCACCCACGAACTGGTTGCCGAATGCGAACGTTCCGGCTTCCTCAACCTGCCGGAAATCCAGGTCGCACCGGAATCTGTGCATTAAGTGTTCGAACGGTTCGCCAGGTGAAAAAAGCCGTTGACGCGGGCGGGGCTTTCCCCTAAATTACGCCCCGTTCCAGCGCAACAGCGCAGTGAACGCCGTGTTGGCTGAACACGTTAAACCACAGACCAAAATTTGGTGAGGTGTCCGAGTGGCTGAAGGAGCACGCCTGGAAAGTGTGTATACGGCAACGTATCGAGGGTTCGAATCCCTCCCTCACCGCCAAATTGCAAAGCCCTGATGGAAACATCAGGGCTTTTTGCTTTCTGGCGCAATCCCCGCGTGGTTGCTGGCATAGGAATGCGAATCTTCGTTCTTGATAGCGCATCTGGCTGAACTGTTTGGGCAATCGCAGTGAAATGCCTCGGTGACCTTGACGCCACGGCCAGCCCATTGGTCGCTCCTTTTAAAGTTTCCGCCCGATTCAGTACAAGGGCCTCTCGTAAGAGAGGCCCTTTTCATTGCTCGCTGATTTGCCCTGCTCGGTACTTAAAAGGCATTCCGTGGTGATACGGGTTAATGTTCCACAGTCAGCGGATCCGGGAGCAGGTTCAGATGCTTGGTGATGGCCTGATAGAGCTGGGGGTAGTTATCGTCAAAATGATGTCCTCCCGGCAGGGTGATGCTGGTGACGTTGGGTTGGTTGAGACGGGGGCAGAGGCGGTCGCCGTCATCGTCATCGGCGCCTTGCAGGCAGAGCATCGGCAGATCGCGGATGGTCTTCACCTGCGGCTCGGTCGGGTAGCTACGTGTCTTGTGGGTCAGCATGTCGCTGACGTGGATCTCGAAATCCGAGCTGGTGGAGGGGGAGAGCATCACGGCCCCGACCAGCCCCTGACGATAGTGCTCCGGCAACCGGTTGATGACGAAGGGGACAATCTCGGCACCAAACGAGAAGCCGACCAGCAGCCAGCGGGGACGCTGCCAACGAGTCTGGTAATCATCGAGGATCCGCTCCAGATCGGCGGTCACCTGCTCCGGGGTTTTCTTCTTCCAGTAGTAGGTGAGGGAGCTCCAGCCCACGACCGGCATGCCGTGCAGCTGAAACTGGGCGCTCAACCCCTTGTCGAGGGCCGCCCATCCGCCATCGCCGCTGAGAAACACCACCATGGGGGCGTCGGATGGCTGCTTGACCGGCAGCTCAATCAGGCTCAGGTCATCCTTGACCGGGGCGGCGTGCGCCGCAAAAGACGAAACGGGCAGTACGAGACTGAGTAACAGCAAAATCAAGGCTCTCATTGGCCATGCTCCTATTTCTTGATCAGCCCCAGCGGGCCGCGGCTAATCAGGGTGATCAGGTGAGTCAGGGTTCTGGGCAGTACCAGCTTGCTGCTGCAGAGCAGGTAGCGGGGTTCCCAGCGGGGCGAAAATTTCTCCTTGTAGCGTCTGAGCCCTTGGAAGTTGTAAAAGCGGCTGCCACGGACGAACAGGGTATTGCCAAGGCGGGCCCAGTAGCTGTTGAGCGGGTGATCGTTGAAGCCGGACATGGGGGCCATCCCCAGATTGAAGCTGGCGTACCCCTGCGCTTTGCCCCACAGCAGCAGTTCGACAAAGAGAAAATCCATGATGGGGGCAGTACCGGTATCCAGGCTGTAGCGCATCAGATCGATGGAGAGCATCTCCTTGTTATCGCTCACCCAGAGGTTGGCAAAGCCGACGATCTGCCCCTCGTGCCACACCAGCGCAGCCGGGCTCAAGGTCAGGTAGTCAGGCTCGAAACGGCCGACCGAGAAGCCCTTCTCCTTGCCCATCTTGCTCTGCAGCCAGGTATCTGAGACGGTCTGCAATCTGGGCAGCAGGGGGGCCACGGCGCTCGCCTCGACCACCTCGAAGGTCAACCCTTCCCGCTTGCCCTTGGCGTGGCTCTGACGCAGGTTGCGCAGCCGGCTGCCCGCCAGATCGAAGGTAGCCAGATCGACTATCGCCTCTTCACCAAGCTTGAAGGGGATCAGCCCCAACTCCAGATAGAGCGGCAGATAACGGGCCGAGACCTGATAAAAGACCGGATTGGCGTCGTGTTCGTCGCACCGCTCGCGAAATTGCCAGAGCAGCTCTTCGATCTGCTCGGGGCGACCGACCGGATCCCCCATCACAATCCAGCTGTTGCCCTCAATGCCATACATCAGGAAGGCGTCGCCGGCGGGGTGGAACAGCAGGGACTTGTCCTGCAGCTGGGCCAGATAACCGTGGATCCCCCCTTCACGCACCACCAGTTCGTGGGCGTGAGCAAGCGCCTCCTTGTCCGGCTTTTCACCGACTACCCGCAGCGGTGCAAGCAGCTGGGCAACCCCGGCAACGGCCAGTACGGCCACCACGCTCCCCATGGCGCGCAGGCCGCGGGCAGCCCCGCCGTGGGGCGAGAAGTGGAACCAGAGGGCGTGGTCATACTCCACCTGACGGTAGGAGAAGAGCAGCAGCCACAGCGCCCCCAGCAGCACGGCGCCGACCGAGATGAGCCAGCCCGGGGTGTACTGGGGATAGAGCAGCGACCCCTTGCGATAGAAGAGGGAGCGGCAGGGGGTCATGATGAGGAGGAAGCTGCCGAGCAGCAGGGCTGACTCCCAGTCCCCCCCTTTGAGCAGGGAGAAGGCGATGCCCAGTGCCAGCAGCAGCTGGGTGATGCGAAACGCGGCGTCATGACGGCGATAGAGGCTGCGCGCCAGCAGGATCAGGAGAATACCGCTCACGCTGCCGAGCACGTGGGAGAGCTCGAGCAAGTGGAGCGGCAGCACCTGCAGCCACACCTCGATGTGGCTGCGCATGGTCGGGATCATGCCCGAGCAGAGCAGCAGACTACCGGCGGCGAAGGTGCCGACGCTGATAAGGGCGGGCAGAAACTCCTGAATGGCGCTCATGATCCCCTGCAACCGCTGCCAGCGAGCCTTCTGCTGCAACATCTCCTGACTGGTAAAGAGCAGCAGGGCGCAGAGGAAAGGCAGCACGTAATAGATGCAGCGGTAGAGCAGCAGCGAGGCGAGCAGCTTGTCGGCCGGCAGGTAGTGGGCCAGCAGCAGACTCATGCTCGCTTCGAACACCCCGATCCCACCCGGCACGTGGGCCAGTACCCCGAGGAAGCTGGCCAGCACGAAGGCACTGAGCAGCACAGGGTAGGGGACGCTATCTGCAGGCAACAGCACAAACAGCACTGCGGCGGCGGCCATCCAGTCGGCCAGCGCGACCAACAGTTGCAACAGACGTATCCGAAAGCCCGGCAGGGTCAGGGTGTGTTTCCGCCAGGAGAGACGGTGTGTAGGCCAGCAGAGGTAGCTGGCCACCAACAGCAGAGCCATGACGCCCGCCAGCCTGAGCAGGGTATCTGCCCACTGCGGCCAGTCAGGCAGCAGCTGTGACACATCGCAGGTCAGTAGGGCGCCACCTCCCCACGCCAGCAGGCCGAGGAAGAAGGCGATGGAGCAGAACAGCACCACCCGTGCTACCTCACCGGTCGCCAGACCGAGAGCTGAGTAGAGCCGATAGCGTACCGAGGTGCCGGTCAGTAGGGCAAATCCCAGGGTGTTGGAGAAGGTGTAGGCGATAAAGGAGGTGATGCAGACCTGTTGCCAGGGAAGGCGCTTGCCCAGCGCATGGAGCGCCAGCATGTCATAGCTGCAGAGACAACCATAACTGAGCAGGGTCAGCAACAGGGCGCCCGCCAGTCGCGGCAGGGGTTGGGACCAGATGGCCACACGAATATCGTGCCAGTGCCATGTCTGGGTCAGGTGATACAGCACGGTCAGTGCGGTGCCGAGCAGCAGCAAGCTGCACACGGGGCCGAGCCATTTAAGCAGATGACGCCACATGCCATGTTCCTGTGGTCATTGACCGTTCCCGCAAAGGGGGAGCCGGGTCGTGGATCCGGTTTGGACGAGGGAGGCGCTCGTCAGGAAAATTTCGGGAAGAGATGGAAAGGGAGGCGTCAGCCTCCCTTGGTGCTATCAAGTGACCAGTTGGATCACTTGGTTTTCGGCGCGACTTTGACGGCAGGGGTCTTGGCGTGGGTGGCTTTATGGTGTTTTTTCACCACTTTGGTCTGGGTCGCCTGCGGTGTGGCTGTCTTGGTCGGGGTGGCCGCCATGGTGAAACCGGAGGTGAGGGCGAAGACGGCTGCCAGGGTCAGGGGAATGATCTTTTTCATGTTCAATTTCCTTATTCGGGTTGATGTTATGGAGCGTTCTCCATGACAGTCATCCTATGACGGTTGCAGCGGCCCTTCAGTGAGCGGTTGGTGACGGTTTGTATCCAAATGTACAGGCAGGGTGAGGCAGACGCGGGCGCCGTGGTCACTGGCCAGCAACGCCACATCCCCCCCGTGATGACGGGCAATGCTGCGCACGATGGCCAGTCCCAACCCGGTGCCGCCGGTGCGACGATCCCGGCTCTGATCAAGGCGCACGAACGGTTCGAAGATCTGGGGCGCCAGCGCCGGATCGATCCCCGGCCCATCGTCGCTCACCTCCAGCAGATAGTTCTCCTGTAGCCGCGAGATGGAGAGGGTGACCTCGCTCTCGGCGTAGCGCAGAGCATTGCCGATCAGGTTCTCCACCGCGCGCGTCAGCAGACGCTGATCGCCGCACCAGGACATGTGACGTGGCGGCAGATCGAGGGTGAGCCTCTTCTCGGGGGCCAGCGCTTGCCAGTCGCCAAGATGCGCTTGTGCCCAGTGGCTGAGTTCAAGCTCGTCGCGCTGCAACGGCAGCTCGGGTCTATCCAGCTTAGCGTAGGTGAGCATCTCTTCGATCAGGGCGTCCAGCGCTCCCAGATCTCGCTCCAGCGCCTGCTGCTCCTGCTCGGCAGGGGCAGGATCGAGCATGGCAAGCCGATAGCGCAACCGGACCAGCGGGGTGCGCAACTCGTGGGCGATGGCATCGGTCAGTTGCTTGCGGCTGGCAATCATGGCCTGCAATTGGGTCGCCATTTGATCGAAGGTGCGTCCCACCCGGGCCAGACTGCTGCCCGGTGGCAGATTGGTTCGGCAGGAGAGATCCCCATCGCCTACGCGACGTGCGGTTTGCTCCAACTGTTGCAAGCCGCGCCAGTGGGGACGCAACCACAGAAGGATGGGCAGGCCAAGGGATAGGCCGATCACCAGCAGCAGCCCCACATCGACCCAGTGCAGCTCGTGCAGGTAGGAGAGGTAGGGTACAGGGCCGACAATCAGCACCCGGTCGGTATCGGGGATGCGCTGCAGGAAGGTGTCATCCTCCTCGACGATGACAATATTGCCAGCGGCCAGAAAGGCTTGATCCTCGCTGGTCAGGGGCTGGCGCACCAGCTCGCCGATCTTGAGGGGGAGGGTAAACTGACTGCTCTGCTCGGCCAGTCGATCGGGCCAGCGCTCTGGCGGGGTTCTTGCCAACTCGCCGGTCAACAGGCCAAGAGAGCCCTGCATCATGCGTTCGAGATAGCGATCACCCGCCCGTTCGGCGGTGACCTGATAGACCACGCCAACCAGCAGGATGGCCAGGGTGAAGCAGCCGATCAGCAACAGATAGAATTGGATAAAGAGACGGCGCATGGCGGTGCTCCCGAAAGAGGGTTATTCCCAGGCGTGGGGGACGAAGAGGTAGCCTTTCTGGCGCACCGTCTTGATCCGGGTCGGGTTGTCGGGGTTATCACCCAGTTTGCGGCGCAGGCGGGAGATGGCCACATCCATGCTGCGATCCTGACCGTCGTACTCCCGGCCGCGCAAGCTGCGAAAGAGGGCTTCCCGACTCAAGATTTGGCCCGCGTGGCAGGCGAGCTCCCACAGCAGATCAAAGTCGGCGGTCGAGAGAGCAATGCTCTCGCCATCGAGTCGCACATCTCGCCCCGGGCCATCCACCCGCAGCCGACCAAATTGCAGTTGCTGGGGAACGCTGCTGGTGGCTGCCGGTTGGGTTGATGCTTGCTGGTGCTGGCGAAATTGCACCCTCAGTCTGGCCAGTAGCACCGGTGGTGGTGTCGTTTTGAGGATGTAGTCGTTGGCGCCCAGCTCCAGACTAAGGATCTGGTTCATGTCGCTATCCAGCGAGGTGAGCATTACGATGGGGCCGTCGAAGCGCGGCCGCAGATCCCGACAGAGGGACATGCCATCCTGCCCCGGCAACATGATATCGAGCAGCACCAGATCGGGCTGTTCGGCCTCGACCCGGGCCAGCGCCATATCCCCTCTGGGCTCGAGGATCACGTCCATATCGTGGCGACCGAGCCAACTGCTGATGAGCTGGCCAATCTCGGGATCATCTTCGACAAAAAGAATGCGTTGCATAGAAAAGCTCCAACGGAAAGCAGGAGAAAAGAAGAGCGATCAGCATATCAATGGCGCTTGGGAAATACAGAAAAAGAACCGGGCAGGCTGATGTGTGGGGGAGTGTGGCTGTGTGTATCGATGGGGAGGCGCGAATCGTGACAAATGGGCGGAGCCGCGTTTATCGATCTGGAGGATGATGGCCTTGCAGACAAGGCAAGGCGCTGTCGGGCGTAAAAACAAAAAAACCGGCCAATGCCGGTTTTTCGCGGAGCAGACCAGAAGTCACTGCACCAAGTCGATGGACATCACCTTGCGGCGATTATCGACAGAATAATGGGGTGGCTGATGGGGCTCGAACCCACGACAACCGGAATCACAATCCGGGACTCTACCAACTGAGCTACAGCCACCACTGAAATCTTCATCAACGCTCACCAATCCAGAAGGATTGGGGAACATCAATGGCGCGCCCTGCAGGATTCGAACCTGCGACCCACGGCTTAGAAGGCCGTTGCTCTATCCAACTGAGCTAAGGGCGCTTTGTATCAACACGTCTTAAGGACGAGTCGATGAACATGGTCGGTGATAAAGGATTCGAACCTTTGACCCTCTGGTCCCAAACCAGATGCGCTACCGGACTGCGCTAATCACCGAAAATCCCTGACCAGCATATCGACATGAGTCGTACTGGGCAACGGGCGGGCATCATAGCCAAGCGTAAGGGGCAGCGTCAACGACTTTTTCCCCCAGTAAATTCAAGTGCCTACTTATTACCCGCTACAGGTATGGCGTGCGTCTGCCGCTAACATCCCGGCTAAAAAAATGCGACAATGCGCGGCAGTTGAACACATGGTGAGTGGAGAACGATGTCTGCCAAAATCATAGATGGAAAACAGGTTGCGCAAACGATTCGCAGCCAGGTCGCGGCGCAAGTCCAACAGCGGTTGGCGGCAGGGAAACGGGCTCCAGGGCTGGCAGTCATTCTGGTGGGGGCGGATCCCGCCTCTCAGGTCTATGTCGGCAGCAAACGCCGGGCATGTGAGGAGGTGGGGTTTCTCTCCCGCTCCTATGATCTGAGTGCAACCGCCAGTCAGGAAGAGCTGCTGGCGCTGATCGACCAGTTGAATGCGGATAGCCACGTAGATGGCATTCTGGTTCAGTTGCCGTTGCCGGATCACTTTGATACCACTCAGGTGCTGGAGCGGATCCAGCCTGACAAGGATGTAGATGGATTCCACCCGTATAACGTCGGCCGTCTGGCCCAACGTATTCCGGCGCTGCGCCCCTGCACTCCGAAAGGGATCATGACGCTGATCGAGACCACCGGCGTGAAGACGCACGGTCTGCATGCTGTCGTGGTGGGAGCGTCCAACATAGTGGGGCGTCCCATGACCCTCGAATTGTTGCTGGCGGGCTGCACAACTACGACCTGTCACCGCTTTACCCGGGATCTGGAAGAGCAGGTTCGCCGTGCCGATCTGCTGGTTGTCGCAGTCGGCAAGCCCAACTTCATCCCAGGGGAGTGGATCAAACCGGGGGCACTGGTGATCGATGTGGGCATCAACCGTCTGGCTGATGGCTCGCTGGTCGGGGATGTAGAGTTTGAGACGGCGCGCAGCCATGCCTCCTTCATTACCCCGGTACCCGGTGGCGTGGGCCCGATGACGGTCGCCAGCCTGATGGAAAATACCCTGATCGCCTGCAGTGAATATCACGACTGATCATGGCTGGTGATAACCCTGTGATCCTGTGAGGAGGCAGGATTCGCCAGAAATCTGACAATAAAAAACCGGTTGCTCAGAGAGGAACCGGTTTTTTATTTATCCAACGGGTGTTATTTACATATTTTGTGCTTCGTTTGGCACAATCACAGAGGCGTGATTTCCTTTTGGCCCCTGTTGCAGTTCAAAATTGACAGCCTGACCCGCTTTCAGGGTCTTGTAGCCCTCCATTTGAATCGTGGAGTAGTGAGCGAATATATCCTCACCGCCCCCTTCCGGACAGATAAACCCAAATCCTTTTGCGTTGTTAAACCACTTAACTGTGCCGGTTGCCATACTTCTACATCCTTTTATTGATTACCCAGAAGTCGTTGAGTAACCTGCGCCAGCCCTTTATAACTAGGGACATGGGCCCATAGCAGACGGGCACAGATTAGCAAGTAACCAATCTAGTCTAACTTTTGAGCGAGTCAAGAAGTTGTTAACAGCTGATGTGATCTGGTTAACAAGTCTATTGACAACCTTGTGTTAGACGGTAGTAATCTAGAGGTACCAAAGCGCGATTATGAGCAAGCAGAAAGAACTCTTTGCTAATGAAGAGATTGCAGAAGCAGAGAAAACAAAGCTGCAGCCGCCACCCATGTATAAAGTTGTGTTGAACAACGATGACTACACCCCGATGGAGTTCGTGGTGGAGGTGCTGCAAAAGTTCTTTGGTATGGATTTGGACAAGGCGACTCAGGTCATGCTGAGTGTGCATTATAGTGGTAAGGGTGTCTGCGGCATGTTTACCGCAGAGATCGCCGAAACCAAGGTTGTCCAGGTCAACACCTATGCACGTAACAACGAACATCCACTGCTCTGTACTATGGAAAAGGCTTGAATCTGATGACTTGATGGCGAGTGTGACACCACATTGTAGCTGTACTAGGGGAGGTGCCTATGTTGAATAAAGATCTAGAAAAGACGCTGAACGAGGCTTTCAAACTGGCCCGTGACGAGCGCCACGAATTCATGACCGTCGAGCACCTGTTGTTAGCCCTTCTGGATAACAGTTCAGCCCATGAGGCGCTGAGCTCCTGTGGTGCCGATGTCGAGCAGATGCGCAAGGAGATCCGCGCATTTATCACCCAAACTACTCCGCTCATACCGCGCGACGATGAAGATCGTGAAACCCAGCCGACACTGGGCTTCCAGCGCGTGTTGCAGCGTGCCGTCTTCCATGTGCAATCCTCCGGCAATACCGAAGTCAGCGGCGCCAACGTGCTGGTCGCTATCTTCAGTGAGCAGGAGTCACAAGCTGCCTATTTCCTGAAAAAAGCCGAGATCAGCCGTCTCGACGTCGTCAATTTCCTCTCCCACGGTGTGCGCAAGGACAGCAAGCCGGATCTCGGCAGCAATAACAATCCCGAGTCTGATGATGATGTATCGGCCGCACAGATCGAGAGCTTTGCCACCAACCTGAACCAGCTGGTGCTGGAAGGGCGCATCGATCCGCTGATTGGCCGTGATCAGGAGCTCAACCGTACCATTCAGGTGCTCTGCCGTCGTCGCAAGAACAACCCGCTGCTGGTGGGTGAAGCGGGTGTGGGGAAAACCGCCATTGCTGAAGGGTTGGCCTATCGCATCGTCAAGGGGGATGTCCCCGAGGTGATTGCGGGCAGTACCATCTATTCGCTGGATATGGGTTCTCTGCTGGCGGGCACCAAATACCGTGGTGATTTCGAGAAGCGCCTCAAGGTACTGCTCAAGCAGATTGAGCGTCAGGAAGGGGCTATTCTCTTTATCGACGAGATCCATACCATCATTGGTGCCGGTGCGGCATCCGGTGGTCAGCTGGATGCGGCCAACCTGATCAAGCCGCTGCTCTCCAATGGTTTGCTCCGCTGTGTGGGATCCACCACTTATCAGGAGTACGCCCAGATCTTCGAGAAAGACCGTGCGCTGGCCCGTCGCTTCCAGAAGATCGATATTGTCGAGCCGACTATCGATGACACCACTCGCATCCTGATGGGGCTCAAGAGTCGCTACGAAGCCCACCACGGTGTACGCTATACCGCCAAGGCGATCCGTGCAGCTGCCGAGCTCTCCGCCAAGTACATCAATGATCGTCACCTACCCGACAAGGCGATCGATGTGATCGACGAGGCGGGTGCCGGTCAACGGTTACTGCCGGCGAGCAAGCGCAAGAAAGTGATCAATGTGCAGGAAATTGAGTCCATCGTAGCCAAGATCGCCCGCATTCCGGAAAAATCAGTCTCCTCTTCAGATAAAGAAGTACTGAAGAACTTGGAACGCAATCTGAAGATGGTGGTCTTTGGTCAGGATAAAGCCATCGAGGTGCTGACCGATGCGATTCGCCTCTCTCGTTCAGGTTTGGGTAACGAGCGTCGCCCGGTTGGTTGCTTCCTCTTTGCCGGTCCTACCGGTGTTGGTAAAACAGAGGTGACCCAGCAGTTGGGCAAGGCATTGGGTGTCGAGATGCTGCGCTTTGATATGTCCGAGTACATGGAGCGTCACACCGTCTCACGTCTGATTGGTGCGCCTCCCGGCTATGTTGGTTTTGAGCAGGGTGGTCTGCTGACTGATGCGGTGATCAAGCATCCTCATTCCGTTGTGTTGCTTGACGAAATTGAGAAAGCTCACCCGGACGTATTCAATCTGCTGTTGCAGGTGATGGACAACGGCACCCTGACCGACAACAACGGGCGCAAGGCGGATTTCCGCAACGTGATTTTGGTCATGACTACCAACGCCGGTGTGCAGGAGACCCAACGCAAATCGATTGGCTTCCAGCAACAGGATTTGAGCCACGATGCCATGGCGGTGATCAACAAGACCTTCAGTCCGGAGTTCCGTAACCGGCTTGATCACACCATCTGGTTCAACCATCTCGATATGACGGTGATCCATCAGGTGGTCGACAAGTTCATTGTCGAATTGCAGGTTCAACTGGATGCGAAGGGAGTTTCTCTCGAGGTGTCCGAGCGTGCCCGCCACTGGTTGGCAGAGAAGGGATATGACAGAGCCATGGGCGCCAGACCGATGGGGCGGGTAATCCAGGAGCACCTCAAGAAACCCCTGGCCAACGAGATCCTGTTCGGTTCACTGGTTGACGGGGGAATTGTGAAGGTTGAGTTGGTAAATGACAGCCTCAGCTTTGATTTTCAGGTCAATGTTGAAGCTGTTTCCCACTAAGCGTCAGTGATCAGAAAACGACAAAAAACCCCAACCGAAAGGTTGGGGTTTTTTGCTGAATTCCTGGCTTAGCGAGAGCGGAAAACAATACGTCCCTTGGAGAGATCGTAGGGAGTCAGTGCTACCGTTACTTTGTCTCCAGTCAGGATACGAATGTAGTTTTTGCGCATCTTGCCTGAAATATGAGCGATAACCACGTGACCATTCTCCAGTTCCACACGGAACATGGTATTGGGCAGGGTTTCGAGAATAGTGCCCTGCATCTCAATACTGTCTTCTTTAGCCATTGAATCCTCTTGATAAGCCACAACAAAAAACCGCTGGATCATGCCGGATTTAAGGCTATGTGTAAAGTTTACTCGGGCTTGGTGTCGATATTTTTCCATTCCCCCTGAATTAACAGCTCATGAGGGAGGTAATTGCGTTTGTAATTCATCTTGCGACACGCCTCTACCAGATAGCCAAGATAGAGCCAGCTTCGCCCTGTTCGCTTGGCCAGATCGAGCTGGCAGAGGATGGCAAAGGTGCCCAGGGAGCGATCGGCATAATCCGGATCGAAGAAGGTGTACATAGCGCTCAAGGAGTGGGGTAGCAGGTCTGTGGTGGCCACGCCGATAAGACGGCCCTCCTTGCGCATTTCCAAATAGAGTGGCGGCATCCAGTCACAATGGAGAAACCCGCGATACTGGCTGCGGTTGGGGGGATACATGCTGCCATCGTGATGGCGTTCGCGGATATAGCGTTCGTAGAGCAGGTAATACTCGGGTTTGTCATCATAGCTCAGGACGATCTCGATATCCCTGTTGAGCTGGCGGATCCGCTTCTGGCCGCGGCTGGGACGAAAGCGTTCGCTGTGAATACGAAGGGACTGGCAGGCATGGCACGCCGGGCAGTGGGGGCGATAGATGTCGTTGCCACTGCGGCGAAAACCGGCAGTCAACAATCTCTCGTAGCCGTTGGCGTTGAGCAGATTGTGATCCATCAGCACCAGCAGCTGCTCCTGTTCATGGTCCAGATAACTGCAGGGATGCTTGGGAGTCAGCCCTACTTTTAGGATCACTTCTTCAGTCATAGGCTGATCTCCCCCTCTTGCCAGCAGGAAGCCAATAGTGGTTGATGGCCAAGGCGTGCCAGTTCGGCCAGAAAACGGGCCCTTGGCCACTCCTCGATACCCAGGGTCGCCAGAAACGGGTTTTGCATCTGGCAATCGATGAGAGCGCCGCGATGGCGGGCGAAGTGGCGACAGAGTGCCACCATGGCAAGTTTGGCGCCGTTATCAATCCGGCTGAACATGGATTCACCGCAAAACAGTCGGCCGATAGAGAGGCCATACAGTCCCGCTTGCAGCTCTCCCTCTTGCCAGATCTCGATAGAGTGGGCATGACCCAGCCGGTGCAACTGCTGGTAGGCCTCGATCATGGGTTGGCTGATCCAGGTGCCATCGGCAGTGCGACGAGGGGCGGCGCAGGCGGTAATGACTTCATTAAAGGCGCGATTGACGGAAATATCGAATGGGGTACGGCGGATAATCTTCTGCAGTGTCCGTCCCACATGGAGTTGGTCTGGGCGGATCACTCCGCGGGGATCCGGTGACCACCACAGGGTCGGTTGGTGGGGTTCATTCCACGGGAAGATCCCCTTGTGGTAAGCTGCCAGCAATCTGGCAGGGGAGAGATCCCCGCCGATCGCCAGCAAGCCGTTGGGCTCTTCCAGCGCATGGCTGGGGTCGGGAAACCAGCAAAGCTCATCATCCAGTTGGGTAAGATAGCGAGACATAAGGCAACGAGGTTCATAGATGAAGGCCATTATCCTGATAGTATCCAGCTTGCTCTGCTTTGTCACGGCGCCCGCCGGGGCGGAGGTCTACCAGCGCAATACCGCGCGGCCGGTCAATCAGGTGGTGTTTGGTCAGGTCGAAACGGTGCGCAATATTACCCAGCGCCAGATCCTGGAGTCCGAGCACTCTGGCTGGAAGACGCTGGGTGGTGCCGTGTTGGGCGGTCTGCTGGGCAACCAGTTTGGTGGCGGTCATGGTCGTGAAATCGCCACCGCCGTCGGGGCGCTGGCGGGAGCTGCGGCTGCGCAGCAATACCAGTCCGGGGGAACCGTGGTGGAAAACAAGCTGGTGGAGCTGCTGATCCGCAACGAGCAAAATGCCCTTATCAACGTGATCCAGGATTATGATCCCGCCATGGTCTTTGCCAATGGAGACAAGGTGCGCATTCTCTACTTCGATGATGGGGTGCGGGTCGACAAGACTTACTGACTTTCGATAGTCATGGTGATGGGGAGACTGTGGCAGGAAAGGAACCCGCAGACTCTCCTGTCGGAAAGTCTGTCGGGCGGTAATACACGGGACTGATGCCCTGAGGATTCAGATAGTTATCTCTTGAGAGACTATCTTGTCGCGACCGGTGTTCTTTGCCTGATAGAGCAGCCGATCCGCTACGCTCAGCGCCTCGTCCATGGATATCCGCCCGACGCTGATCACGCCGTAACTGGCGCGAACAAAGAGCGGGGTTTCCGGTGACAGGGGTTGCTGGCGCAGCTGCTGACGCAGCCCTTCAAGACGCTTGATCAACACAGGGACGGTACAGTGAGGCACCATCATGGCAAACTCCTCTCCGCCAAACCGGGCGATCATGGCATCGGGGAAGAACTGGGTCAGTAGCCGGGTCAGATGGCAGAGCAGTTGATCGCCGATGGCATGGCCCCAGTGATCGTTGACCTGCTTGAAGTGATCCACATCGAGCACACAGAGTGCAAGAGGTGTCTGCTGGCGCTGATGCTCTTCAAACCATTTTTGCCCTTCGTTGAACCAGTAACGTCGGTTGTAGAGACCGGTCAGGTAATCACGATTGGCTGACTCCTGAATGCTGTTGAACTGCTCGAGGGCCTCCAGATTGTGGCTGACCCGACACTGCAGCTCTTCCGGCTCGAACGGCTGGTTGAGAAAGTCGTTGGCGCCTTGCTTGAGGTAGCGAGCAGAGAGACCGCGTTTGTCCGAGACCGAGATCCCGATAATCGCGAGCTGCTGCTTGCTGTATCGCTCTCTCAGCATCCGCACCAGACTGATGCCATCGATATCCGGCATATAGTAGTCGACCAGTGCCAGCCGGATGTCCGGGTGTTGCTCCAGCATCGCCATCGCTTCACGGGCATGACTGGCCTCATGCACCTGCAACAACTGCTTGCGCAACTGGGCCATGGTGCGGTGACGGGAGGTGCGTGAGTCGTCGACCACCAGCACTTCGATGGACTGGTTGAGATAGAGGCGGTGCACCAGACTAACGGCATATTGCAGCGAGTGGCGCGAATCCTTCATCACATAGTCCAGCACGCCGGTTTCCAGCCAGGCGGCACGTTTATCCTCGCTGATGTCGGCAGTGAGGATCACCACCGGCAAACCTCGAGCCAGCAGCTCGTTGACCGCTTCGCCACGGGGCGCATCCGGCAAGGTCAAGTCCACCAGCGCGACCACATACTCCTCTCCCCGACAGTGACGGGCGCCTTCTAGGGTATCGAAGGCGTCAATCTCGAGGCCAGTTTGCTGGGCAATGGCCTGAGTCAGCATACGGCGGATGGTCAGGCTATCTTCGACAATCAATATCTTCTGTTTCATTAGACTCCTTTAAATAAAAAAGGCATACCGACTGGTATGCCTTATATCACATCTGCGCTTGTTTATTGCGCGTCGAGGTAGCGTTCGGCATCGAGGGCTGCCATGCAGCCGGTACCGGCAGAGGTGATCGCCTGACGGTAGTTGTGGTCGGCCACATCGCCGGCAGCGAAGACACCTTCAATGCTGGTCTGGGTGGCAAAACCGTCGAGGCCGCCGCGTACCTTCAGATAGCCGTTTTGCATCTCCAGCTGGCCATCGAAGATCTGGGTATTGGGCTGATGGCCGATGGCGATGAAGACCCCCATCAGCGGCAGCTCGCTGGTGCTGTTGTCCTGAGTGTTGCGCAGGCGCACACCGGTGACCCCCATCTGATCCCCCAGCACTTCGTCCAGAGTATGGTGGGTGTGCAGCACGATATTGCCGCTCGCGACCTTGTCGTGCAGACGCTTGATCAGGATCTTCTCGGCACGGAACTCGTCGCGGCGGTGGATCAGGTGCACCTTCTTGGCGATGTTGGCCAGATACAAGGCTTCTTCAACAGCGGTGTTGCCGCCGCCAATCACGGCCACTTCCTGATTGCGGTAGAAGAAACCGTCACAGGTGGCACAGGCAGAGACGCCGCGCCCCTTGAAGGCTTCTTCGGAGGGCAAACCCAGATACTTGGCGGAGGCGCCGGTCGCGATGATCAGGGCATCGCAGGTGTACTCGCCGTTGTCCCCTTTGAGGCGGAACGGGCGCTGAGTCAGTTCGACACTGTTGATATGATCAAACAGGATGCGGGTATCGAACTTCTCTGCATGCTCTTTCATGCGCTCCATCAGGGCAGGGCCGGTCAGGCCTTCCGGATCACCTGGCCAGTTTTCCACTTCGGTGGTGGTGGTCAGCTGACCCCCTTGCTGCATGCCGGTGATGAGCAGGGGATTGAGGTTGGCGCGGGCGGCGTAGACGGCCGCGGTGTAACCGGCCGGGCCTGACCCTAAGATCAGCAATTTGCTGTGAGTGACTTGGCTCATGATGTCATTTCCGGGATGTGATGAGTTTGCGCGATTGTAGGTAATTCGTGATCCGGGGTCAAAGGCTGGTGAGTCGATTGCACTAATCGTGTTCACAAGGGGTGACATGCAAAATAAAGGAATAAAAAAACCGCCCATCGCGGGCGGATTTTCACTCATCTCCAACTGGCGCAGGCCAGCGCAGATCAGTTCAGCAGGGTCAGGGGATCCGTGTAGGCAAGACCATGTGCCACGGCCACTTCCTTGCAGGTGAGCTTGCCCTCCATCACGTTGAGCCCGTGCAACAGGTTGGGGTCGCTCAGCAGTGCCTGACGATACCCCTGCTGGGCCAGCTTAATAATAAAGGGGAGGGTGGCATTGTTGAGCGCCACGGTTGAGGTGCGGGCCACCGCCCCCGGCATGTTGGCGACACAGTAGTGCACCACCTCATCGACAATATAGGTCGGATCCTGGTGGGTGGTGGCGTGGGAGGTTTCCACACAGCCGCCCTGATCGATGGCCACATCGACGATAGCAGAACCCGGCTTCATGCGCGCAATGTGGTCACGGCGGACAAGTTTTGGCGCAGTGGCACCCGGCACCAGCACGCCGCCGATGACCAGATCGGCCGCCAGCAGATGACGCTCCAGCGTCTCGCTGTTGGAGTAAACCACCTTGGCCGCTCCCTGGAACTCGTTATCGAGACGACGCAGGGTATCGACGTTGTTGTCGAGGATGGTCACATCTGCGCGCAGGCCAATGGCCATGCGGGCTGCATTGGAGCCGACCACGCCGCCGCCGATGATCACCACCTTGGCCGGTTCGACACCGGGTACGCCGCCGAGCAGCACACCGCTACCACCGCGCGATTTTTCCAGCGCCTGGGCACCCGCCTGAATAGACATGCGTCCGGCCACTTCTGACATGGGGGCCAGCAGGGGCAGGCCGCCACGGCCGTCGGTGACGGTTTCATAGGCGATACAGATGGCACCGCTTTTCAGCAGGGCTTCGGTCTGGGGCAAGTCTGGCGCCAGATGCAGATAGGTGAACAGGGTCTGACCCGGACGCAGCATGGCACATTCGACAGGCTGAGGTTCCTTGACCTTGACGATCATCTCGGCTTTGGCGAAAACCTCTGCTGCAGAGGCCAAAATTTCGGCTCCAACAGCGATATAATCTGCATCGCTGAAGCCAATGCCGTTTCCGGCACCGCTTTGGACGAAAACAGTATGGTTTCGTGCTGTCAGTTCACGTACACTGGCCGGAACCATGCCTACGCGGTATTCATGGTTTTTTATCTCTTTAGGTACACCGATAATCATGCTATCCCTCGTCTATAGATTGGTGTTTCATGTTGCCAAAATGTTAACCAACATTTGCGCCTAGTATATTCAGGTATTGACAGGATTTGTGACCATAATTATAAAATGACTGGTGATTCTTACCAAAAAATAGCCAAAGGATGGAATAAAATGATGGAAGCTAAGAGTCGGCTAAAGGATTTGGACAGGATTGACCGCAACATTCTGAATGAACTGCAAAAGGATGGCAGGATTTCGAATGTTGAGTTGTCCAAGCGAGTTGGCCTGAGTCCTACACCGTGTCTGGAACGGGTTCGTCGCCTCGAGCGACAAGGTTATATCGAAGGATATGCCGCTATTCTGAACCCTCATTATCTGGACGCATCTCTGCTGGTGTTTGTAGAGATAACCCTCAATCGCGGGGCGCCTGATGTGTTTGAACAGTTCAACAAGGCTGTTCAGGTACTCGAAGAGATCCAGGAGTGTCATCTGGTTTCCGGTGACTTCGACTATCTGCTCAAGACCCGAGTCAGCGACATGTCGGCTTACCGCCGTCTGTTGGGGGAAACCCTGCTGCGTCTGCCCGGTGTCAATGACACCCGCACCTATGTGGTGATGGAAGAGGTCAAGCAGAGCAGTCGTCTGGTGATCAGCACCCGATAAAGCAGGTTATGCCGTGGTATCTTTTCCATATGAGACACCATGACAGTCAGAAACGAGCGGCCGGTCCGCTCGTTTCTTCTTGTAAAGATAATTGCAAATATGGCCCCGTCCCATCAGGCTCTGGCTGACAATCGATGGGCTTTTCGGGGATACTAGGCCCCCTTATTTCCTGCATTACATGTTTTCAGAAAGGAGCCGGAGTTTGGCCGATAAAAAGCTGTTTACTCCTTTATCAGGTACACAACGGATCTTCGAAGCCGTCTTGATCGCCATCACCCTGATGGCTGCTTATCTTCTGCTTGCCCTGTTGTCCTATCATCCCGCTGATCCCGGCTGGTCCCAGACCTCCTGGCAAGGGGAGGTGAAGAACCTCGCCGGTAGTGCCGGTGCCTGGCTCGCCGATATCACCATGTTTACCTTTGGTGCCTTCTCCTATCTGGTGCCGCCGCTGGTGGTGCTGCTGGGCTGGAGTCTGTTCTGGCGGCCGAGCCGTCTGCTCGATGTGGATTACCTCACCCTGGGGGTGCGGATTATCGGCTTTATCCTGACCGTGCTCGGCATGTCGGCCATTGCCAGCATGAACTTCAACGACATGCAGAACTTCTCCGCCGGTGGTCTGGTGGGGGATGTGATCGCTTCTGCCGTGGTGCCGCTGTTTGGCGGCGTCGGGGCCAACCTGATGCTGCTCTGCTTCGTGGCAACCGGCATCACCCTGTTTACCGGCTGGTCCTGGCTCACCATCGTCGAGCAGATCGGCGCGGCCTGTACCGGTTCGGTCAGCGCTGTTTACCACTTCCCGACCACCCTCGGCCGCTGGCTGACCGGTGGCTGGCGTCAACCCCGCAACGAGTGGCCGGATCCCTTGCTGGAAGGCGGGGTAGGGGCCATCGCGTTTGATGATGAGGAAGATGAGCCGCACACCAGCTGGACTCGCAAGCCCAAGGCCAAGAACCAGAAGGCTGCCGCCGAAGAGTGGCTGCCGGAACTCGACGACGATACCTTCGAGTTCGATCCCCAATTTGATGATGAAGAGGACGAGCCGGCTCCGGCTGCCAAGCCTAAACGTGCGGTGGCGGCTGCCAATGGTCGCCGCCAGCCGGTACTGGCTGTGGCCGATGACGATGATGAGGACGATCTGGATCTGCCGTGGGCCGAAGGGAACGACGAGGTTGCCGCGCCGGTAGCCGTCGCACCAACCAAGCCCAAGCGTCGTCCGCAGTCAACAATGCCGCCGTTGCCGAGTATCGAGCTGCTCGACCGTCCACCCGCCAAGACCCAGATGATGAGCAAGGATGAGCTGGATCGCATGGGGCGTCTGGTGGAGGCCAAGCTTGCCGACTACAACGTGCAGGCCAAGGTGGTGGGTGTCTATCCGGGCCCGGTCATTACCCGTTTCGAGCTGGATCTGGCGCCGGGCATGAAGGCGAGCAAGATCACCAACCTCTCGCGCGATCTGGCCCGTTCCCTCTCTGCCAGCAGCGTGCGGGTGGTTGAGGTGATCCCGGGTAAGACCTATGTCGGTATCGAGCTGCCCAACCGGGTGCGTCAGACCGTTTACCTGCGCGAAACCCTCGACTGCGATGCCTTCCGCGATAGCCGCAACCCGCTCACCATGGGCCTGGGTCAGGACATCGCAGGGGAGCCGGTGGTGGTGAACCTGGCCAAGATGCCGCACCTCCTGGTGGCCGGTACCACAGGTTCCGGTAAGTCGGTGGGGGTCAACACCATGATCATCTCGATGCTCTACAAGTCATCCCCCGATGATCTGCGCTTTATCATGATCGACCCCAAGATGCTGGAACTCTCGGTCTACGAAGGGATCCCGCATCTGCTGACCGAGGTGGTGACCGACATGAAGGACGCCGCCAACGCCCTGCGCTGGTGTGTGGGCGAGATGGAACGCCGTTACAAGCTGATGTCGGCAGTCGGGGTGCGCAACCTCAAGGGCTACAACGACAAGGTGCTGGCCGCCATCGAGGAGGGGGAACCCCTGCTGGATCCGTTGTGGCGCCCGGGTGACTCCATGGATCAGATGCCGCCGGAGCTGGAGAAACTGCCCCACATCGTCGTGGTGGTGGACGAGTTTGCCGACATGATGATGATCGTCGGCAAGAAGGTGGAAGAGCTGATCGCCCGGATCGCCCAGAAGGCGAGGGCCGCCGGTATTCACCTTATTCTGGCGACCCAGCGTCCGTCGGTGGATGTCATTACCGGTCTTATCAAGGCCAACATCCCGACCCGTATTTCGTTCCAGGTGTCGAGCAAGATCGACTCGCGCACCATCATCGATCAGGGGGGCGCCGAATCTCTGCTCGGTATGGGCGACATGCTCTACATGCCGGCCGGCACCTCCAACCCGACCCGGGTACACGGTGCGTTTGTCGATGACCATGAAGTGCACAAGGTGGTGGCAGACTGGAAACTGCGCGGCGAGCCGAACTACATCGAGGAGATCCTCTCCGGTGAGTCGGGTGGCGAAGGTGGCAGCGGCGAATATGGCGGTGGTGGCGATGAAGAGCTGGACCCCCTGTTCGACGAAGCGGTCGCTTTTGTGGTGGAGTCCCGCCGTGGCTCGACCTCCAGCGTCCAGCGCAAGTTCAAGATTGGTTACAACCGGGCAGCCCGTCTCATCGAGCAGATGGAGAATCAGGGCATCGTCAGCTCACCGGGTGGCAATGGTCAGCGCGACGTGCTGGCACCGCCGCCGGTGCGGGACTAAGCCTCACCGTTTCATACTATCCCTGGCCATGCCCTCCGCGGGCGTGGCCTTTTATCGAGAGCGTCTTTATGAAGAGCGTGATGAAAAAACAACTGTTGATGGGTACCGTGCTGCTGATGGCCAGCAGCCAGGTGTGGGCCGATGCGGCCAGCGATCTCAAACAGAAGCTGGCGGGTGTCAGCCTCTTCTCCGCCAAATTTGCCCAGACCGTCTATGACAGCAAGGGCAAGGAGCTGCAAAAGGCCAGCGGCGATCTGCTGGTGCAGCGGCCAAACCGTTTCAACTGGCACACCACCTCGCCGGACGAGAGCCTGATCGTGGCCGATGGTCAGGATGTCTGGGTCTATGATCCCTTCGTCGAGCAGGTGACCGCCCTCAAGCTGAAAGATGCGGTGCTCAACACCCCCTTTATTCTGATCGCTGGCAATGACGACAAGTTCTGGAAGAATTATGACGTGACCCAGCAGGGGGATGTCTACACCGTCACCAGCCGTAACAAGGATGAGCTGATTGCATCCTTCCGTGTCACCTTCGACAGACAAGACAACATCAGTCGTTTCGATGTGAAAGAGGCGCAAGGGCAGTGGAGTGAATTCACCCTGAGCAGCTTCAACCGCAAGCCGGTGCTCAAGGGCAACGAATTTGTTTTCAAGATCCCGAAGGGGGTCGAGCTGGACGATCAGCGCTAATGAGCAAGCTGTCGTTGGATTGCTCGCCACTGCGCCAGTCAAAGGCGAGTGGCGTGACGTTGGGTGGTCAATACAGATGAGCAACTTGTCGCTGGATTTCTCATCGGACTTTCGTCCGCTGGCGGCCCGGATGCGGCCGCAAAACCTCGACCAGTATATCGGTCAGCAACATATCCTGGGGGCTGACAAGCCCCTGCGCAAAGCGATCCTGGCGGGTCACTGTCACTCGATGATCCTGTGGGGGCCGCCCGGTACCGGCAAGACCACGCTGGCGGAGTTGATGGCTCACTACTGCCAGGCGGAAGTGGAGCGACTCTCTGCGGTCACCTCCGGTATCAAGGAGATCCGCGCCGCCATCGACAAGGCGAAGGAGAACAGCTGGCGCGGGGTGCGTACCATCCTCTTCGTAGATGAAGTGCACCGCTTCAACAAGAGCCAGCAGGATGTGTTCCTGCCTCACATCGAAGATGGCACCATCACCTTTATCGGTGCCACCACCGAAAACCCCTCGTTCGAACTCAACAACGCACTGCTCTCCCGGGCCCGGGTCTATCTGCTCAAGCGACTGGAGGAGAGCGATATTCTCGCCATGCTCGATCAGGCGATGACCGATCCCCGTGGTCTCAATGATCCGGCACTCACCTTCGCCCCCGGCGTCAAAGAAGCGCTGGCCAAGGCGGTGGATGGGGACGGCCGCAAGTCCCTCAACTATCTGGAGCTGTTGGCCGACATGGCCGAAACCGACAGCACAGGGGCGCGGGTGATCGACAGTGCCCTGCTCGCTGCCGTGGTGGGGGAGCACGTGGCCCGCTTCGACAAGGGGGGCGATCACTTCTACGACCTCATCTCGGCGGTGCACAAATCCATTCGCGGCTCGGCGCCGGATGCGGCGCTCTACTGGTATGCCCGTATGGTGAGCGCCGGTTGCGATCCCCTCTATATCGCCCGCCGCTTGCTGGCGATTGCCTCGGAAGATGTGGGCAATGCGGATCCCCGTGCCATGCAGGTCGCCCTGTCGGCCTGGGATTGTTTCCATCGGATCGGGCCGGCGGAAGGGGAGCGGGCTATCGCCCAAGCGATCGTCTATCTCGCCTGCGCCCCGAAAAGCAATGCGGTCTATACCGCCTGGAAGGCGGCGCTTCATGATGCCAAAAATCTCCCTGACTTCGAGGTGCCGGTACACCTGCGCAATGCGCCGACCAAATTGATGAGCGATCTGGGCTATGGCGCCGAGTATCGCTACGCCCATGACGAGCCGGGCGCCTATGCTGCGGGCGAGCAGTATTTCCCGCCCGAGCTGGCGGGCAAGCAGTACTACCAGCCCACCGATCGCGGCCTTGAAAAGCAGATTGGCCAGAAGCTCGATTACCTCCATGAACTGGACAGGCAAAGTCCGCAGCAACGGGGCAAATAGCCCCTTTGTTACCTCGCATGGCTGAAAATTGGTCAGGCGTTTGAATATGCAGGACGGTTTGCGTGCCAAAGTCGGTAAAAACGACACAAATAGTCCCTGTTCGGGCGGGGGGGCGGTCTGCTACACTGCCCGTCTGACCCCGCTTGTCTTGGCCTTGCGCCATCTTCTTGATCTCGAAGGCCTGATAGTTAAGGCCCGATTCTGAAGACGATTGGGGTGCGCCAACCGATGTTAACTTCCGGATCTGTTTCCCAGCCCGTCATGACGACTCAGGCCCAGATCCCATTTTAAAAAAGTAGGTAAACCATGCTGGATCCCAAATATCTGCGCAGCGATATCGAAGAGGCTGCCGCTCGTCTGGCGACACGTGGCTACGTTCTGGACGTAGCGGCTGTCAACGCTCTGGAAGAGAAACGCAAGGATCTGCAGTCCCGTACCCAGGAGCTGCAGGCCGAGCGCAACGCCCGCTCCAAATCCATCGGTGAAGCTGCCCGTCGTGGTGAAGATGTTGCCCCGCTCAAGGCCGAAGTGACCAAGATCAACGACGAGCTGGAAACCAGCAAGGTCGAGCTGGATGCCCTGCTGGCCCAGCTGAAAGCCATTGCCGACGCCATCCCCAACCTGCCAAGCGAGACCACGCCGGTGGGCCGTGACGAGAACGACAACGTGGAAGTGCGCCGCTGGGGTACCCCGCGCGAGTTCAGCTTCCCGGTACGCGATCACATCGATCTGGGCGAAGCGGCCAAGGGCGTTGATTTCAAGAACGGCGTCAAACTCTCCGGTACCCGTTTCGTGGTGATGAAGGGTCAGATTGCCCGTCTGCACCGTGCCCTGGCTCAGTTCATGCTGGATCTGCACACCCAGCAGCACGGTTACACCGAGTGCTACGTGCCCTATCTGGTGAACCCGGACAGCCTCTATGGCACCGGTCAGTTGCCGAAATTTGCTCAGGACCTGTTCAACACCGGTATCGAAGGTGAAGGAGAAGAAGAAGGCAAGCTGCGCAAGTTCTCTCTGATCCCGACCTCCGAAGTGCCGCTCACCAACATGGCCCGTGACGAGATCTTTGACGCCCAAGAGCTGCCAATCAAGATGACCGCCCACAGCCCCTGCTTCCGCTCTGAAGCCGGTTCCTACGGTCGTGATACCCGTGGCCTCATTCGTATGCACCAGTTCGACAAAGTCGAAATGGTTCAGCTGGTTCACCCGGAGAAATCCTGGGATGCGCTGGAGGAGATGGTGGGTCACGCCGAGAAGGTGCTGCAACTTCTGGAGCTGCCGTATCGCGTGATGGCGCTCTCTACCGGTGACATGGGCTTCTGCGCTTCCAAGACCTACGATCTGGAAGTGTGGCTGCCGGCCCAGAATACTTACCGCGAGATCTCCTCTGTCTCCAACTGCACCGACTTCCAGGCGCGCCGCATGCAGGCTCGCGTGCGTATCGACGGCAAGCCGCAGCTGCTGCACACCCTGAACGGCTCCGGTCTGGCGGTGGGTCGTACCCTGGTTGCCGTGATGGAGAACTACCAGCAGGAAGATGGCCGCATCGCCATCCCGGCTGCGCTGCAATCCTACATGGGTGGCCTGACCCACATCGGGTAAGCTCACACCGCAGACCACAACGCCATGGCATTGCCATGGCGTTGTGCATTCTGGCGCCGATCAACCGTTTTAGTGCTGAAAAAATGCGGCTTTTCAGCGTCGCTTTGAACAGTTAACACATTTTTATCAAGCAATGCGCAATCGTTTTTGTTAGACTGCGCCGCAATTTCGCAGGACATCTTTTTTTATGGTCTGGATTGATTACGCCATCATCGGCATCGTCGGTTTCTCTGCTCTCATCAGTCTGGTGCGCGGCTTCGTCAAGGAGGCCATGTCTCTTGTCACCTGGTTCGTCGCCTTCTTTATTGCCAGCCATTTCTATCCCGATCTCGCCGTCTATTTCACCTCCTTCTCCGACGCGCTGGTTCGCAACGGTCTGGCCATCGCGGCGCTGTTTGTGGCGACCCTGATCCTCGGCAGCGTGGTCAACTATGTGGTGGGCCTGTTGGTGGACAAGACGGGTCTATCCGGTACCGATCGGGTGCTGGGGGTCTGCTTCGGTGCAATTCGCGGGGTGCTGATCGTCAGTGCCCTGCTTTTTTTCATGGATACCTTCACCAGCCTCTCCCAGAGCGACTGGTGGGTGGCGTCCAAGCTGGTGCCGGAGTTCAAGCCGGTGATCCAGTGGTTTTTCGGGTTCATGTTGAACTCATCCAGTTTTCTTAAACAGGTATAGTGACTTCGAGGTAGCAAAGACATGTGTGGTATTGTCGGTATAGTTGGCACCACCCCCGTCAATCAGGCCCTCTACGACGCCTTGACGGTGTTGCAGCACAGGGGACAGGATGCCGCCGGGATTGTGACCATTGATAGTGGAAACTTCCGGCAACGCAAGGCCAATGGCTTGGTGAAGGACGTGTTTGAAGTGCGCCACATGCAGCGTCTGCAAGGGAACATCGGCATAGGTCATGTCAGATACCCCACCGCAGGCAGCTCAAGTGCCGCTGAAGCCCAACCTTTTTATGTGAACTCGCCCTACGGCATGGTGCTGGCCCATAACGGCAACCTCACCAACGCCAAGGAGCTCAAGGAGCAGCAGTTCAAGGTCGCCCGCCGCCACATCAACACCACCTCCGACTCGGAAGTGTTGCTGAACGTGCTGGCCCACGAGCTGGATCGCTGTGACAAGATGGCCCTGCGCCCCGAAGATATCTTCGCCGCGGTGCGCAGAACCCATCAGCAGATCCGCGGTGCTTATGCGGTGGTCTCGCTGGTGATTGGCCATGGTCTCATCGGTTTTCGTGATCCCAACGGCATTCGCCCACTGATCCTCGGTCGTCGTCAGGACGAGCAGGGCCAGGTGGAGTACATGCTCGCCTCCGAGAGCGTGGCACTCGACGCCATCGGTTTCGAGACGGTGCGGGATATTGCGCCGGGTGAAGCCATCTACATCACCGAGCAGGGTCAACTCTTCTCCGAGCAGTGTGCGGAGAACCCGCAGATGAGCTCCTGCATCTTCGAATACGTCTACTTCGCTCGTCCCGATTCGTGCATCGACAAGGTCTCGGTCTACGCCGCCCGCCTCAACATGGGTCGCAAGCTGGGTCAGAAGATTGCCCGCGAGTGGGAAGATCTCGATGTCGATGTGGTTATCCCCATCCCCGAGACCTCCTGTGACGTGGCGCTGGAGATCGCTCATACCCTCGACCTGCCATACCGTCAGGGCTTCGTGAAGAACCGCTACATCGGCCGTACCTTCATCATGCCGGGCCAGACCCAGCGCAAGAAGTCGGTGCGCCGCAAACTCAACGCCATCAGCTCCGAATTCAAGGGCAAGAAGGTGTTGCTGGTGGACGATTCCATCGTGCGTGGTACCACGTCCGAGCAGATCATCCAGATGGCCCGTGAAGCGGGGGCAGCCAAGGTCTACTTCGCCTCGGCGGCGCCGGAAATTCGCTTCCCCAACGTCTATGGCATCGACATGCCCACCGCCAACGAGCTGATTGCCCACGGCCGTGAAGTGGAAGAGGTGTGCAAGCTGATTGGCGCTGACGGTCTGATTTTCCAGGATTTGGAAGATCTGGAAGCCGCCGTACGGGAGATCAACCCGGATCTGCGTCACTTCGAGACCTCGGTCTTCAATGGCCACTACGTCACCTCCGACGTGGACCAGTCCTATCTGGATCACCTCAATGCCCTGCGCAACGATGACACCAAAGCGGTGCGTGAATGGCAGGAAGGCACCAGCAATCTGGAAATTTTTAACGAAGGCAGTTAAACGTTTGCGGTTTTGCCGGATGGGATAGCGAGATGGGGGCCAGTGGCCCCCATTGTCGTTTTTGCCTCGCACCAGCAGAAGGGGTAGGGGGTATCTGTTTGAAAAACATCCGTTTATCTTGCCGGATATGGGCATGGCCAGCGGGATCCGCTAGCATAGGCGGCAACATATATGATCGATACGCTTTTAAGAGACGAGAGTTCAGATGGATGATCTGCTAGCCCCAGTGCGCCAGTTTTTGCAGTGCGAGACCCCGGATGAGTGGGTGGAGATGGCGCGGGATCCGGCCCGTTTACCGACCCTGCTCATCGATCACGCCAACTGCGAGACCAAGGCCGCACTCACTGCCCACAGTCTGGTGCGCCGCTACTGCCTGCCTAAGGGCAAGCGCCATCTGCTGCCCAAGCTGGAGTTCTATCGCGAGCTGGATGCCATTCCGGAGAAGGCCGAGATCCTGGGCAAACGCAGCATGGGGGAGTCTGATCGCACCGTCTTTGCCGAGCTGGAGCGCAATCCACTGCTGTTTCCCATGGTACGGCTCATTCAGGAGGAGCTGCATCACTTCGAGCAGGTGCTGGAGATCATGCAGGCCCGCGGCATCGAATACGGGCCGGTGACGGCCTCCCGCTATGCCCGCCAGTTGATGCAGCATGTGCGCACCCATGAGCCTGCCACCATAGTCGACAAGATGATCATCGGCGCCTATATCGAGGCCCGCTCCTGCGAGCGCTTTGCCAAGCTGGCGCCCCATCTGGACGAAGAGCTGAGCCGCTTCTATGTCTCTTTGCTGCGCTCCGAAGCGCGCCACTATCAGGATTACCTGAGCCTGGCCGAACAGTACGCAGGGGAGGATATCAGCGAACGGGTGGCCTTCTTTGGCAAGCTGGAAGCCGAGCTAATCTGCTCGCCGGATCCGCAGTTCCGGTTCCATAGCGGCCTGCCTGTCACATCTGACAGTTGTTGACGCACAGGGGGCAAACTACTATTGCCCTGTTCCTACTACGAGCGACAAGTAGTTACTTTTGAGCGCAATTCCCGGCCCTGAGCCGGGATCTTTTTTTCTGTCGTACCTCCTTCCTGCTTTTGGCGCTCTATGCTGAATCCCTGGCTCTTTTTGCGTCTTCCCCTTGCGATGAAATCCTGTTCGATCAGCCGGTTATTGTGGTGATAAAGTGCTCATTCAAGTGGCTCACCCTTGTAGAAACGGGCGAAACCGTGTACTTTTTTGCCTTCGCAAGATTTGAATAACCAATCAATAGGAGCGTGTATGCGCATTGTTCTGTTGGGGGCTCCGGGCGCCGGCAAAGGTACCCAGGCTCAGTTCATCATGGAAAAACACGGTATTCCCCAGATCTCCACCGGCGACATGCTGCGTGCGGCGATCAAAGCGGGCACCGAGCTCGGTCTGAAAGCCAAAGCTGTGATGGACGCAGGTCAGCTGGTCTCTGACGACATCATCATCGGTCTGGTCAAAGAGCGCATCGCTCAGCCGGACTGCGCCAAAGGCTTCCTGTTGGACGGTTTCCCGCGCACCATTCCCCAGGCGCAAGCCATGAAGGACGCCGGTGTCGTGGTTGATTTCGTGCTGGAGTTCGATGTGCCGGACGAAGAGATCGTCAAGCGCATGAGCGGCCGTCGCGTTCACTCCGGCTCCGGCCGTACCTACCACGTGGTGTTCAACCCGCCGAAAGTGGAAGGCAAGGATGACGTGACCGGTGAAGATCTGGTGATCCGCGCCGACGACGAAGAGACCACAGTACGCAAGCGTCTGGATGTATATCATCAGCAGACCGCGCCGTTGATCGGTTTCTACGGCAAAGAGGCGGAAGCGGGCCACACCCGTTACGTCAAGATCGACGGCACTCAGCCGGTTGATCTGGTCAGCAAGCAGCTTGCCACCATTTTGGGCTGATCTTTGCTGCCGGCACAGTTTCCCGTGCCATCAGATAAATAAAGAGAAGGGCCCTGTCGGGCCCTTTTTGCATAATGACAGATAGACAGGAAGCCAACGTGACCACGAAAACCGGAATATTGCTGGTCAATCTGGGTACCCCAGCCGCACCGACCACCGCTGCCGTCAAAGCGTTCCTCAGCCAGTTCCTGCACGATCCCCGTGTGGTGGACCTGCCCCGTTACCTCTGGTGTCCGCTGCTCCACTTCATCATCTTGCCGACGCGCTCGCCCAAAGTGGCCAAGCTCTATCAGCAGGTCTGGACCGAGCAGGGCTCGCCGCTGATGGTGATAAGCAAGCAGCAGCGCGCTGCGCTGGAGCAGGAGCTCAAGCGGGAGGGCGTCGATGTGCCGGTGGAGCTGGCGATGACCTATGGTTCCCCGTCAGTGAATGATGGCTGGCAGGCGCTCAAGGCCAAAGGGGTCAACCGGGTGATCCTGTTGCCGCTCTATCCGCAATATTCGGTCAGTACCACCGCCTCGGTCTTTGATGCCTGGGGCAAGGCGATGAAGAGAGAGCGCAATCTGCCGGTGGTACGGCTCATTCGTGATTATCACGCCCATCCCGAATACATTCAGGCGCTGGCCATGAGCGTTCGCCGTCACTGGGAGCAGCACGGTCAGGGTGATCACCTGCTGATGTCGTTCCACGGTATTCCCGAGCGCTACGAGAACGAAGGGGACCCCTATGGTCACCAGTGTCGCCATACCGCCAGCTTGCTGGCCGAGGCGCTCGGGCTGGAGGCAGGACAGTGGACAGCCAGCTTCCAGTCCCGCTTTGGCAAGGAGGAGTGGCTCAAGCCCTACACCGACGTGACCATCGCTGGCATGCCGGCAGCGGGCATCAAGCGGCTCGATGTGATTTGTCCTGCCTTTGCGGCCGACTGCCTCGAAACCCTCGAGGAAATTCAGGTACAGAATCGGGAGATCTTCATGGAGGCCGGTGGCGAGCGGTTTGAATATATTCCGGCCCTCAACAGCGATCAGGCCCACATCAGGATGATGGTCTCGCTCATCTGCCGCGAATTGGCATGAGTGACCGGCAGTCAGTCAAACAAGGAGTTGAGTCATGGTACATATCACGCTGATATACGCAGGCCTGCTTGGGCTGCTGTTTCTGGGGCTCTCCTTCTGGGTGGTCAAACGCCGCGCCCAGTTCGGGGTGATGATAGGGCAGGGGGAGGCCCCCGAGCTGCTGGCGGCGATCCGGGCCCACGGTAATTTTGCCGAGTATGTGCCGCTGACCCTGCTGCTGATGGCGCTGTGCGAGCTCTCCGGTGCCGGTGCGCTCTGGCTGCATGCCGGTGGCGCCATGCTACTGGTTGGCCGCATCCTGCATGCCATCGGCATCCAGATCCCCAAAGCCCCCAATGTGCCCCGTTTTCTGGGCACCTTGCTGTTCTGGCTCGCCCTCGGCCTCTTCTCGGTGCTGGCTCTGTTGCAGGGCATGGCGGCCGCCTGAAAACAGGCGCTTTGTATGCTATTGAACCACCTCGGGCGGGGTGGTTTTTTTATGGTGAAAAGGCAAACGTTTTTCCTTGCGGGCCTTGTCTATACTGACTCCATTATTTAAACAGGGCGACTTTTCGGGGCGGCGGATTGTGTTAAAATCCCGCCCCTCTTTCCCCCAGAGCACAGAACATTGCCATGAAATTTCCCGGTCAGCGCAAGTCCAAACACTACTTCCCTGTCGACAGACGCGATCCCCTGGTTCCGCAAAATCCCCTGTTAACCGAGCTGGGCAAAGCCTACGTGGTCGGGATTGATCAGACCCTGGTTGATATCGAAGCCCATGTGGATGAAGACTTTCTGACCCGTTATGGTCTGAGCAAGGGGCACTCCGTCGTTATCAATGACGATGTAGCCGAACGGATTTATGACGAGCTCAAGGCCAACAACATGGTGGTGAGCGAGTTTGCCGGTGGCACCATTGGCAACACGGTACACAACTACTCGGTGCTGGCCGATTCCCACTCCATCCTGCTGGGTGTGATGAGTCAGGACATTCGCATCGGCTGCTACGCCTACCGTTATCTGTGCAACACCTCTTCCCGCGTCAATCTGGACTACCTGCAGCCGGTTGATGGCCCCATCGGCCGTTGCTTCACTTTCATTACCGAGTGCGGCGAGCGCAGCTTCGGCATCAACGCCGGCAAGATGAATCAGCTGGATGTGCAGCACATTCCGGAGGATGTGATCAAAGGGGCGTCAGCCCTGGTGATCACCGCCTATCTGGTGCGTGGTGACGATGGTGATCCGATGAAAGAGGCGGCCATGACCGCGGTGCGTTATGCCCGCGAGGCCGGTATTCCCGTGGTGCTGACCCTGGGCACCCGTTTCGTCATCGACGAAAACCCCCAGTGGTGGCGCGACTTCATTGCCGAGAACGTGACTGTGCTGGCGATGAACGAAGACGAAGGTGAAGCCCTGACCGGTATCGCTGATCCGCTCGGTGCTGCCGACAAGGCACTCGACTGGGCCGACATGGTGCTCTGTACTGCTGGCCCCATCGGCCTTTACATGGCGAGCTACACCGATGAGGACTACAAGCGCGAGACCACTCATACCCTGCTGCCCGGCGTTATCCCCGAGTTCAACATGTATGAGTTCAGCCGCCCGATGGCCCGTGCCAAGTGCCGTAAACCGGCCCGCATCTACTCCCACATCTCCCCGTATATGGGTGGCCCGGAGAAGATCAAGAACACCAACGGGGCAGGGGATGGCGCCCTTTCCGCCGTGCTGCACGACATGGTAGCCAACTCCTATCACCGGATGAATGTGCCCAACTCCGCCAAGCACATCTCCGAGTTCCTGACCTACTCCTCACTGGCCCAGGTGTGCAAATACGCCAACCGCGTCAGCTACGAGGTGTTGGCCCAGAGCAGTCCCCGTCTCTCCCGCGGTTTGCCGGAGAAAGAGGACAGCCTGGAAGAGGTTTACTGGGAGCGTTGATCTCCTGAATCTGCAAGGCGCCTCCACTGGGAGGCGTTTTTGCAGGCAAATGGGAGTTATCCCGGCTTTTTTCCCGGAATAACCCCAATATGCTTGAGTCCATGTCACTTTTACGACACCATTTGGCCATCGTATTGTCGCCCGACAATGCCGCAGCACCCGAAAGAAAGAGAGAATCCCATGAGCATGCTTAACGACAACCTTGACGCCAATTTCCAACTGTTTATCGAACAAGTCCGCGAGTCGGGTCAGGTGTGGGGTCTGCGCTATGGGGAAGACTGGGTCGTCTGCCGCTCCGCCGAATTTGAAGATGCCGACGTGATGCCGCTCTGGTCTGCCGAAGAGGACGCCCGTCTGCACTGTGTTGACGAGTGGGCCGATTACGAGCCGGAAGTGATCGATCTGGAAGAGTTTCTCGATATCTGGATCAACGATCTGGATGAAGACGATGTACTGGTCGGCCCGAACTGGAACGCCGATCTGGAAGGCCAGGAGCTCGAACCCATCGAGCTGGCCAAGGCTCTGGTTGAACTGGACGCCTGAAAGCGCCTCCATTGATGGCCTGAACGCACAGGCCATCGGGACAAAGACCGGCATCCGTGAGGGTGTCGGTTTTTTTATGGTCGAATGGTCCGATTGATGAGTTAAAAGCCGATTTGCCTTTGCACCTGTCAGGGGGATGGTCCATCATCAACCTTTTGCCAAGGGAGGAGCACCATGTTTGTATTTGACGTAACGGGAGCTGCGGGTGAGAAGGCCAGCATTCGGGTGCAGGCGCTGGATTGGGCGCAAGCCGGACCAGTGACCTTCCAGTGCGATGATGATCAGCTGGCGGTCGTACTCCTGAGTGGTTGTCGTTGCGATGCGGTGGGCTTTTTCAACCTGTTGGCGGGGTGTAAACCGCTCTATATCGAGCAGTGGCTCAGCTATCTGCAAGAGAGCGGTCGCATTGGCAAGTGGAGTCACCAGACCGAGAGTCCCGCCGATGGGGACTATCTGGCCAGAGCAGGTCTGGAGCACGATGAACTCAATACCCTGCTTGGCCAGGTCTATCAGGTGGCGGGGTTCAATCGCCTGCAAATCAACCGTTACCTCAAGAACCGCCACAACCCCACCACGCTGGCGACCCGTTACGATCAAAAAGAGCTGGAGCGCTATCGCCAGCTCAATGACATCATTCTGACCCTTTTGAAGCTGAAGCATCCTCAGTAAAGAGCCCCAGCTGGCTGATATCCGGTCGCAACGGTTGCGGCCGGGCGATCAGATAGCCCTGCAAGCCATCCACGTACATCCCCTGCAGCAGCTGTTTCTGGCCAAGCTGTTCCACCCCCTCTGCAATCACCTGACATCCCATCCGATGTGATACATCGACGATCATCCGCACAAACTGCTGGTTGGTCTGATCCTGCTCCAGCCCGGTGATCAGGGCAGGATCGAGCTTGATGTAGTCGGGCTTGAGCTCGCGAAACAGGGTAAAGGAGCCGATCCCCTTGCCGAAATTGGCGATGGCCGATCGACTGCCGTTGCGACGCAGCAGTTCAAACACCCGCTTGGCGCCTGTCAGGTTGCGCTCCAGATGCTCTTCATCCAGTTCGAACACCAGATTGGCGCTGGTATTGGGATCTTTGAGTAGTTGGCGGTCAAGCCAGATCAGGAAGGCGCTGTTTTGCAGCAAGTTGGGAGAGAGATTGATCCCCCAGCGACTCTGGTTGGCACCAAAGGCCCGGTACTGGCGCATGATGTGGGTAATGACCAGCTGCTCCAGCCGCATCACCATATCCAGGCGCTGTGCCATGGCAAACAGGGTGTCGGTGGGCAGGGCGGTGCCGTCATTGCCGCTGAAGCGGGTGTAGATCTCGTTGTAGGCCAGCATGCTACGGTGCAGGGGCTGGATCGGCTGGTAGGTAAAGCTGAGGCGCTCCTGCGCCAGCACTTCGGTCAGCACGTCGCGCCAGTGGTGTTGCCCCTGTAGCTCGGAGGCGCTGTCATCCTGCTGGATGGCCCAGCCGTTGATGGTTTCAGTCTGGGCGCGAGCCAGCGCCAGATCCGCTCTGGCCAGCACAGCTTCGATTTTCTGGCCGCTGCTGAGCTTGGTCAGCCCCGAGTAACCGGTGCTCTCCAGCTCGTGCTGATCCTGATAGTGATCGAAGGCCACCTTCAAATCCTGCCCCAGCAGATGGGGGGGAATATTGGCCACCGGTTGCACCAGCACGGCAAAATCGGCCCCCGAGATGCGGTAGACCTGATTGCCCGGGAAGCGGCTTACCACCCGCTTGATGAGAGCTGCCATGTCCTTGATGTAGGCATCACCAGACTGGAAGCCGCGCTGGGCGTTGATCTTGCCAAGCTCGGTGGCACGGATCAGCACCAAGGTCGCGGTCTGGGTGTCCTGATCCCGCTGTAGCAACTCGGTCATGTCGCGGCGAAACGCGTGGCGGTTGAGTAGCTGGGTCAGCTCGTCTGTGGTGGCCAGGTTGCTGAGCTCGGTCAGCTGGCGATGGGCGCTCTGCTCGGCGCTTTCGAACTGTTCCAGCAGCTGTTGCAGCACCTCCTGGGAGGCGGGCTCATCGAGTTGTGAGGGATCCCTCCCCCTGATCGCCTTGACCCAGGTGAGCTCCTGATGCTGGAGCATGCCATCCATGGTGCGGATGGCCAGCATCAACAGCAGGATCATGCCAAGCAGTGTGGTGGCCAGAATAATGGCCAATGTGAGCGGTGTGCTCTGAAGGGCCAACCAAACTGCTTGCAGGAGCAGCAGGGGTATGGTCACTATGGTGGCGATCAGAAAGAGGGTACGTCCGAGCTTGTGAACCATCTTGTCATCCTTGAAGTGGCTGCTTTGTGGGGGAATTTTAACCAAGCTGGCGGAGCAAAGCATGCTATTCCTCGCAACTCGGTGAAAAGGGTCAATTGAGATCGGTTAAATGTGAGTGAAACCACTTTCACAGGTGCCGAAACAGGCGAAGATGAGTTGAAAATAGATCAAACAAGGCAGAGGTAAATCATGTTGTTAGAGCCCGAAAATAGTGCCAAAGCACGACAATTATTGAACCAGAGTATGGCACTGGTGCTGGCGGGTGGACGTGGTAGTCGCCTGAAGCAGTTGACTGACAACCGCGCCAAGCCTGCCGTCCATTTCGGTGGCAAATTCCGGATCATTGATTTTGTGCTCTCCAACTGTATCAACTCGGGGATCCGCCGCGTTGGTGTAGTCACCCAATACAAATCTCACAGCCTGCTGCGTCACCTGCAATCGGGCTGGTCCTTCCTGCGTTACCAGATGAACGAATTCATCGACCTGCTCCCTGCCCAGCAACGGGTGGACGAGGTGCACTGGTATCGCGGTACCGCCGATGCCATCTATCAGAACGTCGATATCATCCGTGACTACGGCCCCAAATACCTGGTGGTGCTGGCGGGGGATCACATCTACAAGATGGATTACGCCGCCATGCTGCTCGACCATGTGCGCCTTGGCGCCAAGGTGACGGTCGCTTGTATCGAGGTGCCGCGGGCCGAGGCATCGGCCTTCGGGATCATGGATATCGACGAGCAGCGCAAGATCCGCGCCTTCGTCGAAAAACCGGCCAATCCGCCCGCCATGCCGGGTTGTGAAGATCGCTCGCTGGCCTCCATGGGGATCTATATCTTCGAGGCGGAGTACCTCTACCAACTGCTGGAGGAGGACATTCTCAATCAGGACTCCAAACACGACTTCGGGATGGATGTGATCCCCCGCATCGTGGAGGAGGGGATGGCATTTGCTCACCCCTTCAACATGTCCTGTGTCGGGGCACGCGAGGGGCAAAAGCCCTACTGGCGTGACGTGGGTACGCTGGACTCCTTCTGGGAAGCGAACATGGATCTCGCCTCCGTGCTGCCCGAGCTCGATATCTACGATCAGAACTGGCCCATCTGGACCAGCCAGACCCTGACGCCACCGGCCAAGTTTGTGCAGGACCGCAACGGTCAGCATGGCATGACCATCAACTCCATGTTCTCGGGCGGTACCATCGTCAGCGGGTCATTTGTGCTCAACTCGGTGCTCTTTACCAATGTGCGGGTGCACTCCTTCTGCACCCTAGATCAGGCCATCATCTTCCCCGGGGTAGAGATTGGTGCCGGTTGCCGTCTGCGCCGGGTGGTGGTGGACAAGGGATGTGTGCTGCCCGATGGGCTGGTGGTGGGCGAGAATGCCGATGAGGATAGCCGCCGCTTCTACCGCTCCGAGCAGGGGATTGTGTTGGTGACCAAGGAGATGCTGGACAAGCTGGTTTGAGGAAGGCCCTTGAAACTGTGTCAGACGCTGTAATGCAAAGGGAGCCAATTTGGCTCCCTTTTTCATGCTGGTGAATGGCGAGGATTACTCGCTAACCACTGCTTTAGCGGCCATCACCATGGCGGTGCCGTGCTTGCCACCGGCGGCGGTCACTTGCGGTACGCCATCTTCATCGGTGTCGCTGCCGGCACCTTCGATGATGTTCTCGCCGGAGTCACCGATCCACTCGGCCATCTGCATGCCACCGTTGACGGTGCCACGGAACCAGCTGACGTACTGACCGGTCAGCTTGGCCAGCTCCAGCTCGGGCGCCTTCTCGGCCCCTTCGTTGCGCAGGTTCAGCATGGCAGAGCGCAGGGCGCCGGAGATGGCAGCCTGGGTCCAGGGGGTGTATTCACCCTGTTTACCCGCCAGCCAGGTGCCCGCTTTGGCATTGAAGTAGGCCTTGTCGGCAGCGATAAACAGCTCGCGGGCGGCAGTGCGGTACTTGGCATCGGAGGTAGCGAGGAACGCGGCGGTCAGGCCGCGGATGGCGGCAAACTGCGCGTCGATGGAGTGGCCGGCATCGAGCTTGCCACCCAGGGTGATGCCGTCATGCACCAGCCCATTTTTGCCCTTGAGATTGGCAAGGATGAAATCGGCCTGTTTGCGGATCAAGTCGAGCGCCTCTTGACCCTGCTTGGTCTTGAGGTTCAGCTCGCCATTGTCACCGGCGGCGTAACCGACCGGCAGCGCGTCCTGAGCGCGCTGGAAGATCTGCAGGGCGACCAGTGCGTAAGCGGCGTCAAAGGTGGTGACGTGCTTGCCCTGTTTGCCTACCTGCCAGCTGTCGACCAGGGTGCCAGCCTTGGTATCAAAGTGCAGGGCTGCCAGGTTCTTGAAGGTGAGGTTGGAGAGATTTATCGCCAGCGAGAAGGCATCGCTGCCCGCGACCGCTTTGCCCAGGTCATTGGTCTTGTTGGCAGCCGGTGCGGCGGCAAACGGCGCACCGTCAAACACGGCGTGGAAGGCCGGGTTCTGGTTGGTGTTGGCGCTGCGCTGATCGCTGAAGGCATAGAACTCGGAGAGCGGCCACAGCATCATCCAGGCATCGCGCAGCTGGGCGGAGCTATCCATCACCTCCAGCTTGCCGATGGCACCGGCATCGTTGCTGCTGGTTTCGGTCACTTTCACCTGATGGGGGAAGTAAATCACGCCCTTGGCCGGATCGTACTGCGGGGTAATCTTGGCACCCAGTTGCTTGCCATCGAAGCCAAGCTGGTTCTGCATGATGGCCAGCTTGTCGATGGATTGCTCGGTCAGCATCATGCCGTTGAAGCCATCGGCGGCAGAGACGCCCAGCTTGTGCTTGCCATCCTGATCCATGGTGGCGGAGGCGGCTTCTACCTCTTCATCGGTCTCGGCCACGTGCATGCCGCCGAGGAAGTCTTGCGACCACATCACCTCTTTGAGCAGGATGCCGCCCACCGCTGCGGGCACCAGCAGGTTGTCGCTGCCGCTCCAGCGCAGGGTGCTGTAGTCGCGGAAGTAGGCTGGCACCTGGGTCTTGACGGTTTTCTCGGTCCCTTTGGCGGTCTTGATGGTGATCTGGTCGCCATTGACCGGGGTGGCGTTGACGGCCTGGGCAAACTCCGGATTGGCGGAGGCGTAGGGCAGGGAGAGGGGATACATGCCCTGCGGCACTTCATCAGCCGGGAAGCCAACGGCATCGGCCATGGCCAATACCCGTTGCCCCAGAGAGGCCATGGTGCCGCCTCGGGCAAGGTTTTGCGGCCCGTTCACCAGATGCGGGCCCATGCCGGATTGGTAGTTGAGGGCGTACATCGCCTCTTCGGAGTATTCGTAGGATTCGATGCCGGCAGCGAAGTCGAACGGGGTCGGCTCATCGGCACGGTTGGCATCCAGCACATCCAGATCCAGCCCCAGCGCTTCGGCAAGCGGCTCACCGGAGAGCTCGAATTCGGTATAGGCCAGCATGTTGGCGGCGGTATTGAATGTCTTGTCTTCGACTTTGACGGCTGCGTGTGCGGCGCCGCTGATCAGTGCGCAGGCGATCGCCTGAACCAGTACGGTTTTTCTCATGTCCCTTCTCACCATTGGTTTTATTATTGACGCTTCTCATAACGAATCTAAATGAGAATGGTCTGCATTATGCTGTGTTGACGGGGACTTGAGAAGTAAAAAACCGTCCCATTCGGCTGCACGTTAAACCGGGTGTGTGCTGTCGAAGAGGGCGGTTATCTGTTTATTGCGATGAAAGTGCCAGTGCGGCGGCGATCAGAGCAGCTTGAACGGGATGACCAGACGGCCAGGCTCTACCTTGAGGGCTTCGACCTCATCCTTGATCCTAGCTTCGTTCTTGCGGCTGCTGTCGAGGCGGTAGACCGGTGTCTGCGACAGGAACAGGGAGAGCGACTGATTGAAGGTGGGCAGCAGCGGGGTGAGGGCAGCCCCAATATCGGCCGGCTCGGTCTTGACCGAGACCAGTTCAAGGTCGCGCAGATAGATGGCGCCCTGATCGGCCACATAGTCCGGGCGTGCGCTCAGGGCAAAGCGGATCTTCATCTGCTGGCTGCCAAGGGGGCTGCTCACTTGCAGGTCGCCAGCGGCGTCCAGCTCGATGCGATCTGCTTGTTTGCGGCCTATACGGCTCTGCATCTCATCCAGACGGATCTTGCTCGACATGATGCCGGGGATCCCCAGCTGTTTTTCAAAAGAGACCTGATCTTTGAGGTACTGGTTGATTTCGGCCTCGCTGACATTGTACTGGGTCAGGGAGCAGGCCCCCAGCAGCAGGGCGAGAGGGAGTAACAACAGCTGTTTCAACATGATGGATTCCGCTTGGGCAACTATGATGGCGCTATCTTACGCGATAACGGGCGTGGAATGAGAGCCTCATACCGTGGGAAATCACGGAGTTGCTGCATTCCCGATTGTTTTTTGGCAACCGCCGGGTTCATCATCGACGAGTGAGCGGAATAGGGCTGGGCTGTTGGCTGCGGGCGTAGGTTTACGCCTTAAGCAGAGAGAAGAGAACAGAGAGCGAGAAGAGCACAGAGAACGAGGAGAGCGTAATGGTTCGGATGGGCAAGGTTGGCTGCAGGGCGCTGCTGTGGCTTGGCTGCATGATGGGCCTCTGGAGCCCGTCGCTGTGGGCCGAGGTGAAAGTGATCCCGGTCTTCGAGGCGCAGGCGGCGGTGCAGACCCTCAAGGAGATCTATCCCCAGCTTGGGGTGAGTGCCATGGGGAATCAGCTGGTGCTGAGCGGGACGCCAGCCCAGCTGCAGGAGGCCGAAGCCATGCTGGCGCAGATCAACCAGCCACCGCAAAGCCTGCTTATCGAGTGGCGGGTCGATGGTGCCGCCAGCGGTCAGCAACTGGGGGGCTCAATCAGTCGCGACGAGGCCAAGCGGCAGTGGCTGGTCGATGGCAACGCCCAGCAGTACCAGCGCAGCCAAAACGACAGCTGGCAGGTGCGCGGGCTGTCGGGCCGTCCCGTGCTGCTGCAGATGGGCTCCTATCAGCCGGTCACCTTCTATCAGTGGAACGGGGGCGCCGTGGTGGGGATGATGCCGCTGGTGAACGGCCTCTATGCCACGGCCACCTTGATTGGCGATCGGGTGCAGATTGCGCTGAGCAGCGAACAGGCGCGGCTGGATCAGGGCACCATCAATCGTGGCCAGAGTGCCACCGAGGTGAGCGGGGCCCCAGGCCAGTGGCTGACGGTGGGGGAGCTCTCGACCAGCTCGGCGGATCAGGGGAGTAGCCTCGGCACCCAGCTACAGGGGGGGCGAGGCAGCCAGAGCGAGCGCCAGACCCTGCAGATCCGGGTCACTCGTCAATAGGTGTCAGCCCCGTTAATGGGGCTGATCTGCGGCATATTCCCGTAGCTGGCGACTGCGCAGCAGATACCAGAGTGACCAGAGGCTGGCGACCAGCACCAGTGCGGTGGGCCAGCTGAATGACCACTTCTGCAGATTGAGGCTGTGCAACTGCATCAGCAGACCGCTGACGGCAGAGCAGAGCAGCAGCAGCGGGCTGTGGCGCCGGAGTCTGGCGCGAATACTCTGGGTCTGCTGATAGGTGCCCCCGCAGGCGAGCAACGCCAGCATGGCGGGGACGTCGGTCAGCAGGCTGATGTAGAGGGTGATCTTGTCCGGATAAAAGAGGGTAAGGATCTCGCTGCCGCTCTCGCGGGTCACTCCCGCCATCAGAAAGAGCCAGACCGAGCGGGTCAGCAACAGGGCGATGGGCCAGAACCAGAGAGGCGGGCGCAACTGGCCGTGATCGTCATATCGGTGTTCGGGGTAGAGGGTCATGGTTGCCCGTTATCCACTTGAATTGGGTGATGGAGGGGATATGGGGCGACGAAGCGCCCTTTGCAAGGCGTTGGGGATGGCGCAAATTAATCGGGGGGCCATGCCCCCCAATCTGTTTCTTCAGATATCGCAGCGCGCGTCGGCGGCGTTACAGCCAGCCTTTGCGCTTGAAGAAGAGGCCGGTGCCGAGCGATGACATCACCATCAGCACCAGTGACATGGGATAACCATACTCCCAGGCGAGCTCCGGCATGCGGCCGAAGTTCATGCCGTAGATACTGGCGATCAGGGTCGGCGGCAGGAAGATCACGGCGGCTACCGAGAAGATCTTGATCACCTTGTTTTGCTCCAGATTGGTCACCCCCATGGAGGCCTCCAGCTGGAAGTTGATCTTGTCGAACAGGAACTGGGTGTGGGGCAAGAGAGACTCCACGTCATGCAGCATCTCGTCGATCCACTTGTTCTGCTCAAGGCTCATGCGCTGGCGCAGGCTGCGTTTGAGGAAACGCAGGGCGCGGCGGGTATCGTGCAGAGAGAGACGGATCTGGCCGTTGGCCTCTTCCTGTGCCATCAACTCTTTCAGCATGGGGTTGATCTGATCCGGCTCGAAGATCTGATCGGCGGTGTTTTCCAAGGTCTTGTAACCATCTTCGATAAGGTCGGAGAGGTACTCCACCTTGAGGTTTTGCACCTCCAGCAGGATGTCGAGGGCATCCTCCACCTCCAGCCGATCCTGGCGCATGTAGTGACGCAGCAGGCGCACCAGTCCGATGTCATCTTCACGAATGCTGATCAGCAGGTTGTTGCGCAGGGTAAAGGAGACGTGGACACCCTTGGTGTCACGACCGATCCGCTGGGGAAACAGGGAGTGAATGTGCAGACCATCGGTATCCCAGTAAAAACGGGCGGATGCTTCGATGTCGTCGAGCTCTTCCTTGTCGGGGACCTCTTCCAGGAACAGGCCCGTCAACCATTCTCGCTCTGCCGTGTCCGGCTTGTAGGCATCCAGCCAGACCGTGTTGTCAGGTACTATGTCGTCAGGCCCGAGCGTGACTATGTCCAGCACCTTGTTGTTGAGAATGTAGGCGGTGATCATCTGTCCCCCCTTAAAAAGTCATGGGTAATCAGGGATGGTTGCACAGGTCATGCGGCCTTAGATCGCTGCAGAAGGCGATCCCGTGGATAAGCAGATCGGGCCGATGGAAAACCTGAATGCGGCGAACTATACAGGGGCGGGCCGCGCTTGTCAGGGGCTATTCATCAGGGATTCAGCCTGTTTGTTCAAAAAAGCAGCGAGGTCGGATCACCTGAGCGGCTATGCGGGGTAGAACCCAGCCTTTGGCTGGGGGAGGGCTAGCTGGGGCTGCTTGTTGCCGCTGCCCCGCTTCATCACATATTCGGATAATTGGGCCCGGAGCCTCCCTGTGGCGGCGTCCAGATAATGTTTTGACTGGGGTCCTTGATATCGCAGGTTTTGCAGTGGATGCAGTTGGCGGCGTTGATCTGCAGTTTGGCCGCGCCTTCCATTTCCAGCACTTCAAACACCCCTGCCGGGCAGTAGCGTTGGGCGGGTTCGGCCCAGGTGGGCAGATTGACCTCGACCGGAATGCGCTCATCCTGCAGCTTGAGGTGACAAGGCTGATCCTCGTCGTGACTGGTGTTGGCCAGATACACAGACGAGAGTTTGTCAAAGCTCAGCTTGCCATCGGGTTTGGGATAATGGATGGGCTCGCAGCGGCTGGCCACGCGCAGCTGACGGTAGTCGTGAGCCTTATCGAGCAGCTTGAAGGGCGAGTTTGCGCCAAACAGCCGTTGCTCCAGCAAGTTGAAGGCACCGCCCAACCAGGGACCATAGCGGTGAAGCGCCGCGCCGAAGTTGCGCGCCGCCTTGAGTTCGCGGGCCAGCCAGCTCTGGTGCAGCTCGTCACCATACTGGGCCAGATCCCGGCCCCCTTCATCGCCCCCCCGCAGCGCCATCGCGACGTTTTTTGCCGCCAGCATGCCGGACTTCATGGCGGTGTGGATCCCCTTGATGCGGGAAAAGTCGAGGGTGCCCGCATCACAACCGATCAGCAGGCCGCCCGGGAAGTGCATGCGGGGCAGGGCGTGCCAGCCCCCCTTGGTGATGGCGCGGGCGCCATAGCTGATGCGCTCCCCATCTTGCAACACGCCAGCGATAAGCGGGTGATGCTTGAGGCGCTGGAATTCGTTGAACGGGCTGAGCCAGGGATTCTGGTAGTTGAGATCGACGATCAGCCCAACCGCGACCTGATCCCCCTCCATGTGATAGAGGTAGAAACCGCCGTGACTATTGCCGCCCCCCTGCTTGCCGAGGGGCCAGCCACTGCCGTGCAGCACCTGTCCCGCTTTGCCTTGACCTACTGGCAGTTGCCACAGCTCCTTGAAGCCGATGGCATAGTGCTGGGGCTGGGCAGGGCTTGCCAGGTTGAACTCGGCGATCAGCTGTTTGCCGAGATGGCCTCGGGCCCCCTCGGCAAAGAGGGTGTAGCGGCCGAGCAGCGCCATGCCGGGCACATGATCTGCTTTCGGATTGCCTGCCCGATCCAGCCCCAGATCGCCGGTAATTACCCCCTTGACCCGGCCCGCTTCCATGATAAGTTCGCTGGCGGTAAATCCCGGGTATATTTCGACTCCCAGTTTTTCCGCCTGTTGGCCGAGCCAGCGGCAGAGATTGCCCAGACTGACCACATGGCAACCCTCATTGTGCATCCGGGGTGGCACCGCCCAGGCGGGGAGTTGCAGGGAACGTTGCTCGCTTTGCAGCAGATGAACCTGATCGTCGCTGACCGGCACGCCGAGTGGCGCTTGCTGCCAGCAATCCGGCAGCAGCTCTTGCAAGGCGACGGGATCAAACAGGGCGCCGGAGAGCAGATGGGCGCCAATTTCCGCCCCCTTCTCCAGCAGGCAGACAGAGAGAGTGGCATCCTGCTGTTTCAGGGCGATGGCTGCACTGAGCCCCGCCGGACCGCCGCCGATGATGACGACATCAAATTCCATTGCTTCCCGTTCCATCTTGCCTCTGCGCTCTGGTTGGCCTAGGGTAATGCTGGTAGTTTACGTAAACGTAAAGCAGTTGTAAGCAAAACTGAGCAAGAAAAAGCAAAAAATCAGGGAAGAGCGTACTGCAACAAACGCAGAGGCACACTAATGAATTCAATCCAAAGAGACGAGGCATGACCCCATGAAGCTGCTGGTCGCAATCAAACGGGTAGTCGACTACAACGTCAAGATCCGGGTGAAGGGAGACGGCTCCGACGTGGAGCTGGCCAATGTGAAGATGGGGATCAACCCCTTTTGTGAAATTGCGGTGGAGGAGGGGGTCAGGCTGCGGGAAGCCGGGGTTGCCAGCGAGCTGGTGGTGGTGACCTTTGGCCCTGACGCTGCCGTCGAGCAACTGCGCCATGGGCTGGCGCTGGGGGCGGATCGGGCGCTGCATTATGTCACCGATGAGACGCTCGCCCCGCTGACTGTCGCCCGCGCCTTGCACAAGGTGTGTGAGCAGGAACAGCCAGATCTGGTGCTGCTCGGCAAGCAATCCATCGATTCAGACAACAATCAGGTGGCCCAGATGCTGGCTGCCCTCAATGATTGGCCGCTGGCGACCTGCGCGTCAGCCCTCAAGGTGGAAGCGGGAGAACTGCTGGTGACCCGCGAAATCGACGGTGGCCTCGAGACCCTGGGCATGCCGTTGCCTGCGGTAGTGAGCGCCGATCTGCGTTTGAATGAACCGCGCTTTGCCTCGCTGCCCAACATCATGAAGGCCAAGCGCAAGCCGCTTGATAGCGCCCCGTTCTCGACACTCGCCGTTGAGGTGGCCAACCAGACCCGCCTGCTCGGGGTGATGGCGCCGCCAGCCCGCAGCGCCGGGATCAAGGTGGGCTCGGTGGACGAGCTGGTGGACAAACTCAAACACGAAGCGAAGGTGCTGCCATGAGCGTGCTGATCATTGCCGAACATCATCAGGGCCATCTGGCCGACAACGTGGCACAACTGGTGACCGCCGCCGGATCCATAGGCGGCCAGGTTGACCTGCTGTTGCTCGGGCAGGGGCTGACCGAGGCGAGTGAACAGGCGGCAGCTCTCGGCGGCGTCGACAAGGTGTTGCTTGCCGAACATCCCCGCTTGGCCGACGGGCTGCTGGATGGGGTCGACAAGCTGCTGGCCACCTGGTGTCAGGGTTACAGCCACTGCCTGATGGCGGCGAGTGCCATGGGCAAGGCGTTGCTGCCACAGGTGGCGGCCCGGCTCGGGGTGGAGATGCTCTCCGAGGTGACGGCGATCGAGAGCAGCGACACCTTCCTGCGCCCCATCTATGCGGGCAATGCCATTGCCAGAGTGGCAAGCTCGGCGCCCGTCAAGGTGATGACGGTGCGGGCCACCGCGTTTGCCAAGGCGGCGACGGGCGGGCAGGCTCTCATCGAGCACTTGGCCGTGCCCGAATTCGCTGGTCGTACCCGGTTGGTCGAGCGCCGCGCGGTGCGCTCCAGCAGGCCCGAACTGACCTCCGCCCGGGTGGTGGTCTCCGGTGGCCGTGCTCTGGGCTCCAAGGCGCAGTTTGCCCTGATTGAGGCGCTGGCCGACAAGCTGGGCGGTGCTGTGGGGGCATCGCGAGCTGCCGTTGATGCAGGATATGTCGCCAACGATCTGCAAGTGGGGCAGACCGGCAAGGTGGTGGCGCCGGAGCTCTATATCGCGGTCGGCATTTCGGGGGCCATCCAGCATCTGGCGGGGATGAAGGAGTCAAAGGTGATCGTGGCCATCAACAAGGACAGCGACGCCCCCATCTTTCAGGTAGCGGACTACGGGCTGGTGGGGGATCTCTTCACTCTGCTGCCGGAGCTCACCGCCAAACTGTAAATTTGTCAGAAATGGCTGAGCTGTGGTCGTTTATGCGCTCTGCCCGTCATTTCTGTGCATGTTCCCTGCAAGCCCTGACCCGTTCAGGGCTTTTTCTACTGCAAGGGGGACGCAGAGTGACGGTAAAAGGTTGAGCCAGCTCCCAAAAAGCCTTTGATCCGCTGGCTGCTCTTGTGTAAAACCTGACAAGTCATCGATTACTCTCATCCACTCACGGAAAGCGTCATGAGCAAACAGATTTACAACTTCTGCGCCGGCCCCGCCATGCTGCCGGTTGAAGTAATGGAGCGCGCCCAGCGCGAATTTTGTAATTTTCAGGGGCTGGGAGCCTCGGTCATGGAGCTTTCCCATCGCGGCAAGCCCTACATGGCGGTTGCCGAGAAGGCTGAAGCGGATCTGCGCGAGCTGCTGGCGGTGCCGGACAACTACAAGGTGCTCTTCATGCACGGCGGCGGCCGCGGTCAGTTCTCCGCCGTACCCATGAACCTGCTGGGCGGGGCCAACAAGAAAGCGGACTTCCTGCTGACTGGCGTCTGGTCCCAGAGCGCTGTGGATGAAGCCAAAAAGTATGGCGATATCCAGACCTTCCAGGGGGTTGCCAAGAACGAGCAGGGGATCTCCCACCTGCTGCCGACCCCGGCGTTTCGCGCCGATGCGGCCTATGTTCACTACTGCCCGAACGAAACCATTGACGGCATCGAGATGTTCGACATCCCGGCCACTGGCGAGGTGCCGCTGGTGGCGGATCTCTCCTCCACCATTCTCTCCCGTCCTCTCGACGTGAGCCGCTTTGGCATCATCTATGCCGGTGCCCAGAAGAATATCGGGCCGTCCGGGCTTGCCATCGCCATCGTGCGCGATGATCTGCTGGATCAGGCCCGCGCTGATGTACCGTCGATTTTCGACTACCAGCTCACTGCCAAGAACGACTCCATGTTCAACACCCCGCCCACCTACGCCTGGTATCTGGCCGGTCTGGTGTTCGAGTGGCTGAAAGAACAGGGTGGCCTCGAGGCGATGGAAGCGCGCAACAAGGAGAAGGCCGACTTCCTGTATGACTATCTCGATCAGTCGAGCTTCTATGGCAATCAGGTGGATGTCAGCTGCCGTTCGCGGATGAACATCCCGTTCCAGCTGAAAAATGCCGAGCTGGACAAGCAGTTCCTGGCCGAATCGGAAGCGGCTGGTCTGCTGGCCCTCAAAGGACACCGCATCGTCGGTGGCATGCGCGCCAGCATCTACAACGCCATGCCGCTGGAGGGAGTGAAGGCCCTGGTCAGCTTTATGGATGGCTTTGCCAAGCGCAACGGCTGAGAACAGAGCCCCTATGTGTTTGCTGGTGGCCTCTCGTGACAACCCGTGAGCCGCTTCCAGCTATTGCAGTGATTCAAGACGCCGGGGATACCCCGGCGTCTTTTTTTCAACAGAACCAGCGCGCTGGCGTTTGCCGTGCGATTTCCCCTGAAAGTGCCCTTGCCGAGCGGGACGCAGGCTGTTAACGTCCGGACAGGCGTTTATTTTTGAGATAGCACAGGAAGTCTATGAATTCGTTGCGTTTGGAACCCATTTCTCGTGTAGCCGGTGAGGTCAATCTGCCCGGCTCCAAGAGTGTCTCTAACCGTGCGCTGCTGCTGGCGGCGCTGGCTCGTGGCACCACCCGTCTGACCAACCTGCTCGACAGCGATGACATTCGTCATATGCTGGCTGCGCTGACCCAGCTCGGGGTCAAGTACAAGCTCTCCGCCGACAAGACCGAGTGTACGGTGCAGGGCCTGGGCCGCAGCTTTGCGGTAAAAGAGCCGGTCAATCTGTTCCTCGGCAACGCCGGTACTGCGATGCGACCGCTCTGCGCCGCGCTATGCCTCGGCTCCGGTGAATATACCCTGGGTGGCGAGCCGCGCATGGAAGAGCGTCCCATCGGCCATCTGGTGGATGCCCTGCGTGAAGCGGGTGCCCATATCCAGTACCTGAAACACGATGGTTATCCGCCGCTGGTGGTGGATGCCAAGGGGCTGTGGGGCGGCGATGTGCACGTCGATGGCTCCGTTTCCAGCCAGTTCCTGACCGCATTTTTGATGGCGGCGCCAATGGCGGCCGGTGATACCCGGATCCACATCAAGGGAGAGCTGGTCTCCAAGCCCTACATCGACATCACTCTGCACATCATGAAGCAGTTCGGGGTGGTCATCGAGCACGACAACTACAAGCTGTTCTACATCAAGGGCAACCAGACCTACATCAGCCCGGGTGATTTTCTGGTGGAAGGAGATGCCTCCAGCGCCTCTTACTTCCTCGCGGCGGGCGCCATCAAGGGCAAGGTGCGGGTCACCGGTATCGGCAAGCACAGCATTCAGGGTGATATCCACTTCGCTGATGTGCTGGAGAAGATGGGCGCGCGCATCACCTGGGGCGATGGCTTCATCGAGGCGGAGCAGGCGCCGCTGCACGGAGTGGATATGGACATGAACCATATTCCCGATGCGGCCATGACCATCGCCGTTGCCGCGCTGTTTGCCGAGGGGCCGACCTCCATTCGCAATATCTACAACTGGCGGGTGAAAGAGACCGATCGTCTGCACGCCATGGCGACCGAGCTGCGCAAGCTGGGCGTTGAAGTGGAGGAGGGGCATGACTTTATCACCGTGACCCCGCCGACCCAGCTCAAGCATGCCGAGATCGATACCTACAACGATCACCGTATCGCCATGTGCTTCTCGCTGGTGGCGCTGTCGGATACCCCGGTCACCATCAATGATCCCAAGTGCACCTCGAAGACCTTCCCGGATTACTTCGACAAGCTGGCCAGTATCAGCCAGCGTGGCTGATCACTGACAAACCCGTCATCACCGACGCTTCGGGCCCGCGCTGAGCGGGCCTTTTTGCCTTCCTCACCAGCATCGTCATTTCGCTTAGCATCATTTCAATAACTTGCAAGATTGCCATATAAAATAGTTTTGTGATTGCTGTAATTTCCTATTTACACATGCGCTGTCGCGGGCTATGTTGAGATTTCCTAATCGCAGTCATCTAGCAGGAAGCCTTGTCATGCAGCATCAAACCGACGACGTTCGTATCAGTGAAATCAAAGAGTTATTACCCCCGGTTGCGGTGCTTGAGAAGTTTCCGGCTACCGAGGTTGCCTCGTCCACCGTTTTTGAATCCCGTCAGGCCATTCACAATATTCTGGCCGGCGAAGATGATCGTCTGCTGGTGGTGATTGGTCCTTGCTCCATCCATGATCCGGTTGCCGCGCTGGAGTACGGCAAGCGCCTCAAGGCGTTGCGCGACGAGCTGAAAGGTCAGCTGGAGATCGTGATGCGGGTCTATTTCGAAAAACCGCGCACCACAGTGGGCTGGAAGGGGCTGATCAACGATCCGTACCTCGACAACAGCTGCAAGATCAACGACGGTCTGCGCATTGGTCGCAAGCTGTTGCTGGATCTCAACGACATGGGGCTGCCGACTGCCTCCGAGTTCCTCGACATGATCACCCCGCAATACGTGGCGGATCTGATGAGCTGGGGCGCGATCGGTGCCCGTACCACCGAATCCCAGGTACACCGCGAGCTGGCCTCCGGTCTCTCCTGTCCGGTGGGCTTCAAGAACGGCACTGACGGCACCATCAAGGTTGCCATCGATGCCATTGGTGCTGCCAGTGCGCCGCACCACTTCCTGTCGGTCACCAAATACGGTCACTCCGCCATCGTGGCGACCCGCGGCAACCCGGATTGTCACATCATTCTGCGTGGTGGTCGTGAGCCGAACTACAGCGCCGCCCATGTCAGCGAAGTTGTGAAGGGGCTGGAGAAGGCCGGTCTGCCACAGAAGGTGATGATCGACTTTAGTCACGCCAACAGCAGCAAACAGTTCAAGAACCAGATGGTGGTGGCTGAAGATGTAGCCGGCCAACTGCGTGCCGGCAGCAAGGCGGTGTTTGGTGTGATGGTGGAGAGCCATCTGGTGGAAGGCCGTCAGGATCTGGTGGAAGGGTGTGAACTCACAGTCGGCCAGAGCATCACAGATGCCTGCATCGGTTGGGCTGATACCGAAGTGTTGCTGCGCAACCTGGCTGATGCCGTCGCAACCCGTAACGCCCGCTAAAGTCATCCCGGCGGCGCTGTTAATCGTCAACGCGCCGCTGGAGCAGCAAGCGACCGTTTGGCCAAATCGAATCAAAACAAAAGCGCGACCCTCGGGTCGCGCTTTTTCGTTGGTGAAGTGGATTACCAACGGTAGGTTTTCAGCAGAGCCTCCAGTTTCTGGCACTGCTCCACCAGCTGAATGCTGGCGAGGTTGGCGGCGTGCGCCTGACCCAGGGTATCGTTGGAGGTGTTGCGAATATCGCTCACCGAGCTGTCTACCTCATGGCAGACCCTGTCCTGCTCTTCGGCCGACTGAGCCATCTGGGCGTTGAGGTCATTGATGCGGGCGATGCGCTCGATGATGTTCTGCATGGCTGCCAGGGTCGCTTCGGTCTTGCTGATGCTCTCATCGGCTTTGCTTTTTGCATCCCCGATCACCGTAACTGCGCTCTGGGCTTCATTTTGCAGGGCGGCGATCATCTGGGAGATCTCTTCGCTGGCGGCGCGGCTGCGGTTGGAGAGGGCCCGCACTTCATCGGCCACCACCGCAAAGCCACGGCCTTGTTCGCCTGCCCGGGCCGCTTCAATCGCAGCGTTGAGGGCCAGCAGGTTGGTCTGATCGGCAATTCCCTTGATCACCTCGAGTACGCCGTCAACCGCCAAGCAGCGGCTGTCGAGTTGCTGGATCACCTGATCCACCCGATCGATCTCTGCCGACATCTCGCCCATATCGGTTATGGAGTGTTGGGCGAGGCGACTGGTGTCAGCGGCATCCTGATTGGTGAGGGCGGAGAGCTCGGCGCTGTGGCGGGCATGTTCGCGCACTTCGTGAGAGCTGGCGGCCAGCTCGCTGACGGCGGCGGCGACCTGGGTGGTCATCCCCTCTTGCTGGCGGGCCGAGTTTTCGGTCTGGGTCGCCACCTGACGGATCTGGTTTGACTCCTGATAGAGCTGGTGGGTTGCCCCTTCCACCTCCTGCAGGCTGTGGCGGAAGCCCTGCACCATATCATTGACGGCGCGTGTCATCTGGCCCAGTTCATCCCGGCTGTGATTGACCAGGGGGAGGGCGAGATCGCGCTCTTTGGCCATCCGGATCATGGTGAGCTGCAGCTGGCGCAGGGGGTGTTTCACGTAGCGTTGCAATACCCACCAGAGCAAGCCGAAGCCGAGACTGAAGACGGCGGCCAGGCTGCCGCTCAGGATCAGGTTGTTGTGGCGGATCTCGCCGAAGGTGTGGCTGAGGTCATAACTGATCCGGACTGCCCCCATCACGGTCCCCTCATTGACCTGGTGACAGGTGAGGCACTGGGTGCCGCGATACTCCTTGTAGGCTTTGAACGGTTTGATCAGGGTGAGCCGGTTGCCCTGCTGCTCCAGAATGGCTTCGCCCTGATTGATGGCTCGCTCATCGAGGGGATCCTGCACTTTCTGATCCGGATTACCCGGACCAAACAGGTTGCTGACGGCGGGGGCGCGCACCAGACGGGCCTCAACGATGCCCGCTTCACTCTTGAGTTTGGTCTGCACTATCTGCCGGTTGGCCATGCCACCTGTCATCATCAGCACGTTCACCTGATCCATATAGGTGTTGGCCATGCTCTCAACTTTCTCCTCTGCCAGCCGGATGGCGAGATCCCGTTGCAGCCAGGCGGAGAGTTCGAAGCAGAGGCCAAAGGTGGTGCTGATGACCAGCGCAAGAGGGAGGAATATTTTCCAGTTCAAGGAGAGGTTATGCATTTTGGGCAAGTTCCATGCGCTTGGTGTTGTTATGTGATCCCGTATCATCTTGATCGTAGACGAAGAAACGGCGGGAGATGGTTCTCTATCGGCACACGATAACCACTCTTGAGTAAATAATCTGTTAAGCAGATCGGTAATGCAGGTTGCCAAAATGTCTTTCGGGAGGGGCGCTGCTCCTCAGGTTGATCCAGAACAAATTGCCAGTAACGATAATCGTTATCATTGTCATTATTTGCTGATAATAGTGACCATCATGAATCTGACCCCTTCCATGACCGGCATTGCCACGCCGGATCCCCTCAAGTTTGCTTTTAGCGCCAAGACCTCGGCTCACGCCAGTCGGGGAGGGATGCACCCCTTCCTGCTGGATGAGGCTGGCTGGCAGAGCTGGTGGCAGCGAGAGAGTGAAGCTGAGGAGCGCGCCCTCTACATCCATATTCCGTTTTGCCGAAAGCGCTGCAGTTTCTGCAATTTTTTCGAAAATGGCGCCAATCCGGCGCGGATAAACCGCTATGTCAACGCCCTCTGCGCCTCTCTTGCGCAGGCGGCTGACACCCCGCTGGCGCAGAGCATGCCGTTTTCAGCCGTCTATGTAGGGGGCGGTACACCGACCGACATGAGCGCCGACGAGCTGGCCATGCTGGCCGCCGTGATCCGCCGTTTTCCTCTGGCGGCCGATGCCGAGGTGACGCTGGAGGGACGGCTCAACGGCTTTGATGATGAGAAATGGCAGGTGGCGCTGGCGGGGGGCTTCAACCGCTTCTCCTTTGGGGTGCAGAGCTTTGATACCCGGGTGCGTCAGCAGGCGGCCCGTTTCGATGACAGGGAGACGCTGCTGACCCGTCTGGGTGAGCTGACCCGGGATGATGCGGCAGTGATCGTGGCGGATCTCATCTTTGGTCTGCCCGGTCAGGATGATGCCGTGTGGCAGCAGGATATCCGCGATGTGATGGCGAGCGGTGTACACGGGGTCGATCTCTACCAGATCATCGCCATGCAGGGCACCAATCTGGAGCGAGCGCAGGAGAAGGGCACCCTGGATTGGCTCGCCGATGGCCAGCAGCGTGCCGCCATGTATGCCTATGGCGGAGCGCAACTGGAAGCCCACGGCTGGGAGCGCCTCTCTTGCAGTCACTGGCGGCGCAGTCCGGCCGAGCAGAGTCGTTATAACCAGATGGCCAAGCGCGGTGCCGAGATCCTCCCCTTTGGCGCCGGTGCAGGAGGCAACATTCTTGGCCATGGCTTGATGTATGGACGGGATCTGGCCCCCTGGCACGACGCGCTGGCCAGTGGCAAGCGGGCGCCCGGGATGGTGATGGGGCGCAATCCCAATGCAAGGATGGACGGTCTGCTGCGTGGCGCCCTCGACAGCGGTGTGCTGGCGCTGGATCGTCTGCCAGCGCCTTTGCTGACCCATCTGATGCCGCTTTTTTCCGCTTGGCAGCAGCACGGGCTGGCCGAGATCGAGAATGCACGGTTGCAACTCACCCTCGCCGGACGCTTCTGGAACGTCAATATGCAGGCTGGCTTGTTCGAGTTCTTGCAGCTCAATCCGCTCGATGGTTCTGCGCCGCCCAGCCATGGTACGGCCGCAGTGCGCCATTCGCTGGTTTGAGCCCGAGTGGAGCATTTGCACGACTCCGTGTGATCCATAACGAAAGAGGGAGCCTTAGTGGCTCCCTCTTTGGGTTTGACAGCAAGAGCTGAGAGCGAGCTTACTCGTCGCTGCTCTCCTGATAGCTGTCGCGCATTGCTTTGGGCAGACGGCGCATCGGCGCAAAGCCGATATCCTCGCCCACTACTTCCCGCTTGCGGGACTTGTTTTGAGGAGACTGGGCCGGTTTTTTGCTTGCCTCTCCCTTGGTTTTGCCCTTGCCCGCGGCTGGTTTGCCCTTGGCATTGCTGCTCTTGGCGTTGGCATGACCGCGAGCTCGGGGCGGGTTCTGCACCGGCTTGCTGCCCGGCAGAGTCTGGCGACTCGGCTTGCCGCTTGGCTCATACCCTTCCAGGATCTCCACGGTCAGGGATTGGCCGATCAGGGCTTCGATCGCCTTGAGCTGACCCAGCTCGTCCTGGCTGACCAGCGAGATGGCCTCGCCGCCACGACCGGCGCGGCCGGTACGGCCGATACGGTGGATGTAATCCTCCGCCATCTGGGGCAGTTCAAAGTTGATCACGTAGGGCAGTTGATCGATGTCCAGACCGCGGGCGGCGATATCGGTCGCTACCAGCACCCGCACCTCGCCACTGCGAAAATCGGCCAGCGCCCGGTTGCGGGCACCCTGGCTCTTGTCACCATGGATCGCCACGGTATTGAGACCATCTTTTTGCATCTGCTGGGCGAGGCGGTCGGCGATCTGCTTGGTGCGAACAAACACCAGTACCCGCTGCCAGTTGCCACGGCCAATCATGTGGGAGAGCAGCTCGCGGCGGCGTTCCCGATCCACCTGAATGATGCGCTGGGTCACCTGCTCGGCGGCAGTATTGCTGGGGTCCACCTCGATGAGTGTAGGGTCGTTCAGCAGATCGTCCGCCAGCGCCTTGATGTCGTTTGAGAAGGTGGCAGAGAAGAGCAGGGTTTGCCGCTCTGCAGGCAGCGCCTTCATGATGCGGCGGATGTCGACGATAAAGCCCATGTCGAGCATGCGATCCGCTTCATCCAGCACCAGCACTTCCAGCTGGCTCAGGGTCAGGGCGCCCTGGGTCAGCAGATCCAGCAGACGGCCCGGGGTGGCGACCAGAATGTCCACACCCAGCTTGATGGCGTCCAGATTGGGCTTGATGCTGACACCGCCATAGGCGATCAGAGTCTTGAATGGCAGGTGGTGGGCATACTTGATAATGCTCTCGCCCACCTGTGCAGCCAGTTCGCGGGTCGGGGTCAGTACCAGTGCGCGCACCTGACGACGGCCACGGCCGTGGTTGGCCAGCAGACGCTGCAACATCGGCAGGGTGAAACCGGCCGTTTTGCCTGTGCCTGTCTGAGCGCCGCCGAGCACATCCTGACCGGCCAGAATGGCCGGAATCGCTTGCTGCTGGATGGGGGTTGGCTGTTCGTAACCCAGCTCCTTGACGGCCCGCAGAATATGCGGAGACAGACCCAGTTCGTTGAATGACATGTTCGAGAGAAACTCCTGAGATGAGCCTTTGGCTCAACGGGCAGCCAGCGTATTGGGGCCAGCCACAATATGGAAAAGATAGTGGGGCCGTAATATAGCAAAAGAGCGGCCGCTGCGCAGTAGCTGTCGCACCGGCCGCCATACAATCGCTCAATGCAGTGGCACAAAACGGCTCGGGAGGGTCAGAGCATCTCGCGGATCTGCTCGGCCAGACTCTCCGGTTTGGCCTGGGGGGCGAAACGCTCTACCACATTGCCATCACGGTCGATCAGGAACTTGGTGAAGTTCCATTTGACGTTTTCCAGCCCAAGAAAGCCCGGTTTCTGTTGCTTGAGCCACTGGTAGAAGGGGTGGGCATGCTCACCGTTGACATCGCACTTGGCCATGATGGGGAAGGTGACCGGATAGTCGAGGGAGCAGAAGCGAGCGATCTCGTCCGCATCCCCCGGCTCCTGATTGCCAAACTGGTTGCAGGGGAAGCCCAAAATCACCAGCCCCTTGGGGCCGAGCTCCCGATAGAGCATTTCCAGCCCTTCATATTGGGGAGTAAAGCCGCAGCGACTGGCCACATTGACCACCAGCACCACCTTGCCCGCCAGTTGAGTCAGCGGGTAGGGGGTACCATCCAGTCGTTGCAAAGTGAGATCGGGCAGAGGCATAAGCAGATCCTTTCGTGGTTATCCGTGGGGTGTCAGGTCGGTTGTGGCGATGAGCGCCGGCCTGACGACATGATGGTGATGTGGCTACGGTATCGGTTGGCTCTTTTAACGGCAAGGTGAGAGCAAGGATCCGTCCCCTTGATTGCAAGGGCCATCACAGTTTCGACAGCCAATACGCTCCTTGGCAGCGCGGGATCACAACTGTCGACAAAAATGCGGGGAGGCGGGCAGCAACTCGCGTATTGATGGTGGGACTTCTCAAGAGAAGCAAACCGGTTTGTGACTTTGCCGGTAAGTCGCTACAAAGCGCCCTCTTTCCACTCATTGTGAGCCAATCTTGGACTATCAAGCTGCCATGGATGCCATTTACACCCGGGGATGGGTGATAGTGGATGATTTTTTGACCGCCGCCGAGGTGGATGCCCTCAAAGCCTGTTTGCCAAGCGAATGGCAACCGGCCGGGATCGGCCGTGACGCCCTGCACCAGGGCAATCCTGATATTCGCCGTGACCAGATCCACTGGCTGGAGCCCTCCCTCGGTGCGCCGGTGGCTGACTACCTCGCCCGGATGGAGTCTCTGCGTCTTGCCGCCAACCGGATGTTGATGTTGGGGCTGTTCGACTACGAGGCTCACTTCGCCCGCTATCGCAGCGGAGATTTTTACGCCACCCATAGGGATGCCTTTGCCGGTCGCTCCAACCGCCGTCTTACCACCGTGTTTTACCTCAACAACGACTGGTTGCCCGAAGCGGGTGGAGTGCTGCGCATGTATGACGACAAGGAGCAGTTTCTGATGGATGTCAGCCCCAAGGGGGGGCGGCTGGTCATGTTTCTCTCCGAGGAGTTTCCCCACGAGGTACTGCCTGCCAATCAGGAGCGCTACAGTATTGCCGGCTGGTTTCGGGTCAATGGCAACGGCATGGGAAGGGTCGATCCCCCGCGCTGAGGGGCAATGTGTCCCGATTTTGACACAGGGGAGACTTTTCACTGCAAGAAGTGGGGTCATGGGTCTCCCATCAGCTGACAAGGGTTGATCTCCCTTGCTACACTGGCGCGCACTTATGTTCGTATCTGGCTTCGTCCGGTTTTTATGGTGGTTGGCTTATCAAATGGTCATGACGAGGCCGCTTTTCCCAAGGGATCACATCTAATGAAGAACATGCATGTCTTGCTGCTGTGCGGCGGCGGTGGCTCAGAGCACGAGGTTTCTCTGCGCAGCGCCAATTTCCTCGAGCAACAACTGGGCCTTCTGCCCGGTGTCGAAGTGACCCGCGTCGAGATGTTCGCCGATCGCTGGCTCAGTGCCGATGGCCGCGAGTGCAAGCTGGGGCTCGACAAGCTGCTTTCGTTTGACAGCGTGGCCCGTCCGGTGGATTACGTGGTGCCCTGCATCCACGGCTACCCGGGTGAGACCGGCGATCTGCAATCTTTCCTCGAACTGGCCGGATTGCCTTATCTTGGTTGCGATGCCGAGGCGAGCAAGATCTGCTTCAACAAGATCAGCACCAAGCTGTGGCTCTCCGCCATCGGCATTCCTAACACCCCGTACCTGTTCCTGACCGAGCAAAATGAGACGGCGCTGGACGAAGCGAAGGCCGCGCTGGCCAAGTGGGGCAAGGTCTTTATCAAGGCCGCTTCCCAGGGCTCTTCCGTTGGCTGCTACTCCGCCAGCAACGAAGCGGATCTGGTGAAGGGCATTGCCGATGCTTTCGGTTACTCCGAGCAGGTACTGATTGAGAAAGCGGTCAAGCCGCGCGAGCTGGAAGTGGCGGTTTACCAGTATGGTGACGAGCTGGTGGCGACGTATCCGGGCGAGATCTGCGTGCCGCAGGACAAGTTCTACACCTATGAAGAGAAGTACAGCAGCGCCAGCCATACCGAGACTGCACTGCGTGCCGAGGGGTTGACCCAGGCGCAGGCCGATGCGATCCACGAGTATGCCCTCAAGGCGTTCCGTCAGCTGAAACTGACTCACCTCTCCCGCATCGACTTCTTCCTGACCGAGGAGGGGGAGATCCTGCTGAATGAAATCAACACCTTCCCGGGCATGACCTCCATCTCCATGTTCCCGAAACTGCTGGAGCATCACGGCCACCGCTTCTCTGACTACCTTGAGCAGATCCTGCGCAAGCCCAGCTAAGTGTGCTCTCCCGTTTACGGGAGTGAAGGATGACCCAATAAACATCCCCGCCAACCGGTGGGGATTTTTTTATACAGGTATGACAGGGGCACAAGCTGCCAGTGAGGCGCAGCTCAAGAGCGCGGGTTACGGCTTAACTCCCTCGACCCGCACCTGCAGGCTCCCTTGCGCCAGGGTGGTGATGAGCTGGTCGCCACTGTTGACCTGATCGGCGCGGCTAATGACTTCGCCACGCGCAGTGCGGGTGATGGAGTAGCCGCGCCCCAGAGTAGCGAGCGGGCTCACCCCGTCGAGACGGGCGGTGAGCATGGCGAGGCGGTGACTAGCAAGGTCTTGCCGCTTGGCAATCAGGGCATAGAGCCGCTCCTCGGCCAGCTGGTGGCGGCGCTTGCCAGCTGCCAAGAGGCGCTCCGGACTCTTGCCCTGCAGGCGCAGCTCAAGGTTGGTGAGGCGCCGCTCACCCTGATGCAGCCGCTGGCGTAATAGCTGTTGCAAACGGGTGGAGAGTTCGTCGAGGCGCTGGGACTGTTGCTCCAGCCGCCGTTTCGGATCCTGATGGTCGAGCCGCTTTTGCAGCAGGATGAAATCGTGGCGGGCGGTGGTCTGCTGGCGGCTCATCGCCTGCAGAAGTCGCTGCTTGAGATGAACCAGACGCTGGGCACGGGCGCTCTGATCCGGCGCCACCAGCTCGGCGGCGGCCGACGGGGTAGGAGCGCGCAAGTCGGCGGCAAAGTCGCTGATGGTGACATCCACCTCGTGACCCACTGCGCTCACCACAGGTATGGCGGAGTGGGCAATGGCGCGCGCCACCGCCTCTTCGTTGAAGCACCAGAGATCTTCGAGGGAGCCGCCGCCACGGCCGACGATCAGCACATCCACCTCGGCGCGCTGGTTCGCTTTGGCGATCGCCGCGACGATCTGGCTGATGGCGGCGCTCCCCTGTACCTGAGTCGGGTAGATAAAGACCGGCAGATCCGGCGCACGCCGTTTAAGCACCGTCAGCATATCGTGCAAAGCCGCGCCAGTGGCGGAGGTGATAAGGCCCACCGCCCGCGGTTCGCGCGGTAGCGGCCGCTTGCGGCTTTCGTCAAACAGCCCCTCGGCGCCGAGCCGGCGCTTGAGCTCTTCAAAACGCAGCGCCAGCACGCCATCGCCCGCCGGCTGCATCGACTCGATGATCAGCTGGTAGTCGCCGCGCGGCTCATAGAGGGAAACTCGCGCCTGCACCAGTACCTGCATGCCATCCTGCGGGCGGAAGGCCACCCGCCGGTTGTTGCCCTTGAACATGGCGCAGCGCACCTGCGCCGACATGTCCTTGAGGGAGAAGTACCAGTGGCCGGAGCTTGGCATCGCCAGATTGGAGAGCTCGCCGGTCAGCCACACCAGCCCCAGATCCTGCTCCAGGATCATGCGCACGGCGCTGTTGAGGCGGGTGACGGTAAAGACCTGCTGCTCGCGGCCGCTCGCCGCACTGGATGGGGTAAATCGGTTCAAAGGCGTACCTGTGGTCTGCTCCGGCGGGGCCGGGATAAAACGGTGGCCGCTATCTTAACCCGAAACAGGGGGAGGGCGTTAAGCAGGAGGCGCCAGCAGCAGAAAAGCAAGATTGGAAACGCTGCCGTTTATCCGGGCAGGCAGTATGGCTCCCGATAAAAGCCTTCGCGCTTGCCCGCATCTGGCCAAGTTGCGGCTTGCCTAGATGCCGTTGATATCTCAGGTGCTGCTGATATTCACGGCACCACCATCTTGACCAGCGTTCACTCGCCCCCTGTTTGGAGTAGCTTATGAATCCCTCAGCCCACTTAAGTTTGATGACCCGTTTGCTGCACTGGTCGGTTGCCTTGCTGATGATTGGCCTGACCCTTGTGGGCTATCTGATGGTTAAATTTGAAATATGGGATCTCTATGCGCTGCATAAATCTCTGGGGGGGATTGCACTGATCTTGATCCTGCCCCGCGCCATTCTCCGCCTTGTTAAAGGGTGGCCTGAGCCTGTGCGTCAATATCCTGTTTACGAGGCATTGGCAGCCAGGGCGATCCACTGGGGGTTGCTGATTTCAACGCTGCTTATTCCGGTGTCCGGTCTCTGTTATTCCGCAGCGGCTGGCCGAGGTGTCGCGATATTTGGCTGGTCTATTATCCCGATGAATCCAGATATTCATGATCCTGCCAACGTGATTCCATTCAGTGAATCCGTTCGGGATATTGCCCACACAATCCATATTTATTTGCCATATGTCATGCTGGCATTTTTGTTGGTGCACATTGTCGGGGCGTTGAAACATCATCTGCTGGATAAAGATAATACCTTGCTGCGGATGGTGGGGCGAAAATAATAAAGAGAGGCAACCTTTTTTGTGCCGGGAAATATATATTGGCAGCGGGCGGAATTTATTATTCAGACCGAGCAAAGGACATTGAGAAGAGAATGATACCGGTGCGAGTGGTCGCCGCGAGGGCAAGAGACAATACAAGGACACAAAACAAGGGGAGGGTGGTCAGAGGCCGCTTGCCCCCTGAGCCCCTGTCGATCATCCCGTTGCATGGGGGTTGCGCTGCGTCGGCACCTACCGGTTTTGCATAAATCACCGGTTAGCCAACTCTTTTGCCCCGAAATGGCGCTTTTCGTACTGATAATCTTGGTTTTTTGGCGTTTTGGCCGCCTAAAAGAGGGCTATGCCATAAAAAATTCAAAAAACTTCTTTACCAGTGACCAATGGGTGAGTAAACTTCGTCGGCAATATTTTACACCCCCACTTCCTCAACGGTGAGATATTGCCATGCTCAGGATTGCCAAAGAAGCGTTAACCTTCGACGATGTACTGTTGGTTCCCGCCCACTCCGAAGTTCTTCCCAATACTGCCGATCTGCGTACCAAGCTGACCTCCGCCATCAGCTTGAACATCCCGATGATCTCCGCTGCCATGGACACAGTGACCGAAGCCCGTCTGGCTATCGCACTGGCCCAGGAAGGCGGTATCGGCTTTATCCACAAGAACATGTCCATCGAGCAGCAGGCTGCCGAAGTGCGCAAGGTCAAGAAGTACGAGAGCGGCGTGGTCACCGACCCCGTTACCGTGCGCCCTGACATGACCATCGCCCAAATCAAGGAGCTGAGCCACAAGAACGGCTTCGCCGGTTACCCCGTGGTGACTGACGGCAATCAGCTGGTCGGTATCATCACCGGCCGTGACGTGCGCTTCGTGATTGACCTCTCCCAGACCGTTGAACAGGTCATGACCCAGAAAGATCGTCTGGTCACCGTGCGTGAAGGGGCCCCTCGCGAAGAGGTGGTTGCCCTTATGCAAAAGCACCGTATCGAAAAAGTGCTGGTGGTGAACGGCGACTTCAAACTCAAGGGCATGATCACCGTTAAAGATTTCCAGAAAGCCGAGCGCAAGCCCCACGCCTGTAAAGATGACAAAGGTCGTCTGCGGGTCGGTGCTGCGGTTGGTGCCGGTGCCGGCAACGAAGAGCGCGTCGCCGCGTTGGTGGAAGCCGGTGTTGACGTGCTGCTGATCGACTCCTCCCACGGCCACTCCCAGGGCGTGCTGGATCGCATCAAGGCTACTCGCGATGCCTATCCGGATCTGCAGATTATCGGTGGCAACGTGGCGACCGCCGCGGGCGCCAAGGCGCTGGCTGCTGCCGGTGTCAACGCCGTCAAGGTCGGTATCGGCCCGGGCTCCATCTGTACTACCCGTATCGTGACCGGCGTGGGCGTGCCCCAGATCACCGCCATCTCCGACGCCGTTGACGCGCTGGAAGGCACCGGTATTCCGGTGATTGCCGATGGCGGCATCCGCTTCTCCGGCGACATCGCCAAGGCCATTGCCGCGGGCGCCAGCTGCGTCATGGTCGGCTCCATGTTCGCCGGTACTGAAGAAGCGCCGGGCGAGATCGAGCTCTATCAGGGTCGCTCCTTCAAATCCTACCGTGGTATGGGTTCTCTGGGCGCTATGTCCAAAGGCTCCAGCGATCGCTACTTCCAGACCGACAATGCCGCCGACAAGCTGGTACCGGAAGGTATCGAAGGTCGCGTGCCGTACAAGGGTCGCCTCAAAGAGATCATCCACCAGCAGATGGGCGGCCTGCGCTCCTCCATGGGCCTGACCGGCAGCGCCACCATCGACGACATGCGCACCAAAGCTGAATTTGTGCGCATCTCCGGCGCCGGGATGAAAGAGTCCCACGTCCACGATGTGACCATTACCAAAGAAGCCCCCAACTATCGGATGGGCTGATAAAACGGGGCCCTGCGCCCCGTTTTTCCACCCTTTTTATCCCGTGCCCTTTGTGACAACATCAGCCTGATGCAGGAATAAAATGACTAAAGACATTCACCAGCACCGTATCCTTATCCTCGACTTCGGTTCCCAGTACACCCAGCTGATCGCCCGCCGCGTGCGCGAAATCGGCGTTTACTGCGAACTGTGGGCCTGGGATGTAACCGAAGAGCAGATCCGCGAATTCAATCCGAGCGGCATCATCCTCTCCGGCGGCCCCGAGTCCGTCACCGAAGCGGGCAGCCCCCGTGCCCCCGAGTATGTGTTCAACGCCGGTGTCCCTGTGTTCGGCATCTGCTATGGCATGCAGACCATGGCCGAGCAGCTGGGTGGCAAGGTGCAATCCTCTACCGAGCGTGAATTCGGTTACGCCAAGGTGGAAGTGCTGGGCGAAGCTGGCAAGAGCAGCGCCCTCTTGCGCAACATCGAAGATGCCATCGCCGACAACGGCAATGCCCTGCTGGATGTCTGGATGAGCCACGGTGACAAGGTCACCACCATTCCGGCCGACTTCACCACCATCGCCCAGACCCCGACCTGCCCCCACGCGGCCATGGCGTGTGAGGCCAAGCGCTTCTACGGCGTGCAGTTCCACCCGGAAGTAACCCACACCCGTCAGGGTGCCCGCATGCTGGAGCACTTCGTCAAAGATATCTGCGGCTGCGAATGCCTCTGGACCCCGGCCACCATCATCGACGACGCCGTCGCCCGCATCCGCGAGCAGGTGGGTGACGATGAAGTGATCCTTGGCCTCTCCGGCGGTGTCGACTCCTCCGTGGTTGCCATGCTGGTGCACCGCGCCATCGGCGATCGCCTGACCTGCGTCTTCGTCGACAACGGTCTGCTGCGTCTGAACGAAGGCGAGCAGGTGATGGAGATGTTTGGTGATCACTTTGGTCTGAACATCATCAAGGTTGAAGCCGAAGAGCGCTTCCTCTCTGCCCTGGCCGGTGTTGACGAGCCGGAAGCCAAGCGCAAGATCATCGGCCGCGTCTTCGTCGAAGTGTTTGATGATGAAGCGAAAAAGCTGAAAAACGCCAAGTGGCTGGCGCAAGGCACCATCTATCCGGACGTTATCGAATCCGCTGCCAGCAAGACCGGCAAGGCCCACGTCATCAAGTCTCACCACAACGTCGGCGGCCTGCCGGAAGAGATGAAGATGGGTCTGGTCGAGCCGCTGCGCGAACTGTTCAAAGACGAAGTGCGCCGCGTTGGCCTCGAGCTGGGTCTGCCCTACGACATGCTCTACCGTCACCCGTTCCCGGGCCCGGGTCTGGGCGTGCGCGTCCTTGGCGAAGTGAAGAAAGAGTACTGCGATATCTTGCGCCGCGCCGATGCGGTCTTTATCGAAGAGCTGCGCAAAGCCGACCTCTACAACCAGGTCAGCCAGGCGTTCGCCGTCTTCCTGCCGGTGCGCTCCGTTGGCGTGATGGGCGATGGTCGCAAATATGACTGGGTCATTGCGCTTCGCGCCGTCGAGACCATCGACTTTATGACTGCCCACTGGGCTCACCTGCCGTACGACTTCCTCGGTCACGTATCGAACCGCATCATCAATGAGATCAACGGTATCTCCCGCGTGGTGTACGACGTCTCCGGCAAGCCGCCCGCAACCATCGAATGGGAATAAGCGGCTCGCGCCGTTCTGCCCTTCGAGCATAAAAATGCAAAAAGACGCCCTTGAGGCGTCTTTTCTTTTCTCAATCGTTTGCGCCACACATCTTCTTTTTCGAGCAGCTTTTTTGCCACCTTGCCCCTGTCATATGTGACAGGGGCATTTTTGCCATCCCGCACTAGGCTCTCTCATGCCAATTGAGCCCGCTGTCAACAGCGGCTCGTGGCTGGGGGGAGGGCTGATCCAGTTGCAGATAGCTGCGTAAATTTGCCCATCGTCATCGCGCCAACCGGCAGTGATGACACCCCGGTGGAGACCGGAAACCACTTGAATCAACGGGGCGCAGCCCGAACGGCCAAACGAGTCGGGATCATAGAGCACGGAGAGTTTGATATGTCAGAACAAGCAGTGTTGGTGGGTGGATGGACCGCATATCACAAGCTGACCGCCGAGGATCAGGCGGTATTTGATCAGGCGCTGAAAGGATTTGTCGGGGTGCAGTACGTACCCTTTGAAGTCTCCACTCAAGTGGTGGCTGGCACCAACTACCGCTTCAAGTGCAAGAGCACTGTGCCGCTTGCCAAACCGATCCATGGCGAAGCCGTGGTGCAGATCTTCAAATCACTGGACGGGGATGCCCATATCACCTCCATTACCCCAATCTGATTGGGTGGTAGGGCAAGGTGGGGAGGGGGAAATCCCCTAACCGGTTTGCTCCAAATCCTGAAAATATGAAAGACGCCTTGGGGCGTCTTTTCTTTTTCCAATTGTTCGTGTGTTAAAGTGTCTTTCCTAAAACTGCAAGTCACATAGAAAGGAGAAGTCGATGGCGAGTAAACCTTCAGCGATGAAGATGCCCGAGTTATTGGTTTTCGCGAGGATGCTCTTTATTGGCTTTGTTGGAGCTGAAGTTGCACGTCTCTTTTTCCTCTTGGGAACTAGCTTCGCACTGCACATTGTTGACGTTTCTCTATACCTAAAGGCAATTGGTATAATAACTAGCTTATGTATTTGCCTGCTTTATGCAGTCAAGCGAAATGCTCACTTGGCAGTTATGCGTATAGTTCGTAGTTATCGTATTGATTTACTTGCAGGTGTAGTTATTGGCGCTTGGTTAAGCAAATTAGCCTCACCTTGGCTTGCAAAGCTACATGCAGCGTTTAAATCCGCTGATCCACAATGGGCTCCTGCTATTCTCATTTTTTTCTGTGTCATGTTTCTATCACCAATTTTGCAAAGTAGAACACGCTCTAAAAAACAGACTTCACAGCTCTATTTCATAGCAGATGAAGAAATTGATGATAAAAGGGACGATCTTCTGACAAACGAACTTCAGGCTAAGTCGTTTGCTGAGACTGTGCTTGCATCTGACTCTCATCCAGGGTTGATCTTTGGGGTTGATGGTCCATGGGGGGTAGGTAAAACAAGTTTTATTAATCTGGTTGAGCGTTATTGGGAAGATGCTGCTGACAAAGTTCTTGTTTGTCGGTTCGAACCGATACGTTATGCATCCGAACCTGATCTTGCTGACCGCCTAATTCGTGATTTATCTGCGGTGATTCAAGAAAAGGTATTTGCGCCAGAATTTAGGCCCGCAGCTTCGAGATATTCCCGCCTCATCAAAGGAAAAGCAGACGTTTCATTCTTGGGGTTCAAGCTTTCGCTAGAGCCTTCTCAGGAAACGATCGATGAACTTCTCGATGGTATTGATGAGGTTTTGCGCCGCATCCATCGGCGTGTAATTATCGTAATTGATGATCTAGACCGTCTGGACGCGAAAACAATAAACAGTGTTTTATTTGCAACTAGGAAGACTTTCAAGCTGTCTCAGGCAACATATGTTCTTTGCTATGACACCGAAGTGCTTACTGGGAATAATGAAGAAGGTGAAAGAGCTCGCGAGTTTTTAGAAAAATTTGTAACAGTAAAGTTAAGCCTATTCGTAGATAGCTCTAGTCTCAGTAATTTTTTGCGGCGAAATTGGCAAGATAGTAATGAACAGCTTAGCCTCGTTCCTTCTGATACCATGTTCAAGCTCGGTACCATTCTTAATGAGCTTGCAGATATTTTTGATGGTGTTCTCGCTTCTGACTATATGCCTTTGATTGGCAATTTACGAAAGTTAAAACGATTCGTCAATGCAATGATCTTAATGCAAATTGAGAAAACAGACTTGGGGAGAACAGATTTTAATAACAAAGATCTTATCAATCTTATATTGTTACACCTTAATTACCCTGGTTTATTTAGACGTATTTATGTAGAAGAGACTGAAGGTAGAAGTGGCTCATTTTCAGTTCAAAAAGATCCCAAAAATAAAGGCTTTATAAATTCAAGTGCTTTTTCAGAATTGAAAGCGAACTTGCCAAAGCCTGCTCGATTTTTATTATCGCAGTTATTTGATGTGAGTAATGTTGACATTGGATTTAGCAGTGATATTGATGAAGCTGAACGCCGAACCAGAGCATGCTTTAATAGTAGTGGCTTTAGAAATTTAGAGGCATATCTAAAGCTCATTGTTCGGTTTGCAACACCTGAACCACAACAGACATTTATTCTTTACCAAAAAGCAGTTGCACGGATTAAAAATGGTTCGTTGATTACGTCAATACTAACACTGCCGGATTTTGAGTTGACCAATGGAGAATATTCTCATGATCAATTTTGGCGTGTTTTAGTCAACCAGTCTCATGAACTCACAAATACGCAGGCAGCAGATGCGATAAATACGCTTATTGCGTACATACCACGTTACTCAATGTTCAATAATAATGATCAGGGGTTACGTCAGCGTTCAATTTACTCTTTATTACGATTGCTGGATGTTGTCGGTTGGGGCAGTGGGTCTGGACGGCGGCTATCAAATAGTTCTGAAAATGTCATAGAGATTGCGTGGCGATTATTTGGAGAAAATAGCTATCAAGGTAATGGCATACTGCGGAAGCTTGTAAGTTCTGAACGTGGTGCTCTTGGTTGGTATGACCTTATGATATTTAGGCTAGAGTGCTCATCTGATCGTGGTGGCCAATTATATAATTTGCAAAAAGCACTTATTGTTCATCAAGATAATAATGCACCTACATCAGGGCTTGTAAGAGATCTTGCTTTGATGGAAATGAGAAAATTATCACAGGAGGTCTTCTTTCTCTTCAAGCAGACTTATATCGATCAACAGAAAAACTTCTTTTCAGAAGTCAATGATGTGCCAGTGGATGTTTATCTTGGTTCGGCTTACTATAAATTTATAGAAGAGGCATTACAAGACCCGACATTAGCAGAAGAGAACTCAATCGCTCGAAGAGTTGCTGTCACACGTAATATAGTAAAAATATTCGTTATATATCAACTTAGTAACAAAAATACTCCTGATGGTTCAGGCGTAGGTTGTGGTTATTATGATGAGAGCGGGAGTGGAGATAATGGTGGAATCGCTCGGTTAGTGAACAATTACGTATTTGATATATGTTTCAACCCTGATAACGATGAAAGAAATATATTTTTATTCCTTGATCACTGTTTGTCACACCTAAGCAGTACATTTTTCTTGGGTAGGGGTGACGATGGATATATTGCAACCAGAGAAACAATTCCAGGGGGGTTGGATCCAATAGCGATGGGAAATTATTGGATTAAAAATCGCGAACTTATCCGAGGACTTAAGCTAAATACTAGCGATAGATGTGTTTTTACATCAAATTATACAGCCTTCTATCGTGATGATCTTGATGGAGTATTCGCTGTGCTTGATGAACTGGCGGCTGAATGTTCTATGTCATGATTGATTACTCGTTACAGTACCGTAGGGTGCAATGAAATTGCACCTCTACTTTTTTTCCTCATTCCTTGCACAAAAGCCGCTCTGCAAATGGTGCAATGCGCTGCGCTTATTGCACCCTACTTATTTCGTTCATCCGCTGGGGTGTCGCTGAGCACCATACCTCGCCAAAGCGGCAAAAGGGGCGATTTGCGCCCCGATTCTTCTGATCTCCCTGCTTTATATCGCCGCACGTTTGTCCGGCACAGCCTTATTGTCTGCTGACTCACTACCAACACGGCTGTTTCGTCCCCCCCCCATCAGGCCGAGCAGAAAAAGGCCACCTTCACTCATACCTCGCCGCTTCCCAGGCGTGGATCGCCTGTTTGCGGGTCTCGCCCCAGTGATAGCCGCCGAGTTTGCCGTTTTGCTGGATGACCCGGTGGCAGGGGATCATCAAGGCGACGGGGTTGGCGCCCACCGCCAGCCCCACGGCGCGGGCGGCTTTGGGGTTGCCGACGGCGCTCGCCACCTGGGCGTAGCTCACCACCTTGGCGGGCAGGATCTGCAGCAGCGCCCGCCAGACGCAGATCTGAAAGTTGGTGCCGCTCACGTGCAAGGAGATGGGGCGATCAGGCGCCTTGCTGCCATCGAACATGGTGTTGATGACCCCTTGGGTGCGTGATGGCGCTTCTTGCAGCGTTGCCGCAGGCCAGTGCTGGGCGAGGGCGGCCAGCGGCGCCTCTGGGGCCTTTTCATCGAGAAACGAGAAGTTGCACACCCCCCGCGGGGTCAGGGCGACGAATGCCTGACCAAAGGGGGTGTCGTGCACCCCGTGATCGATAACCAGCCCGGCCCCGCGCTGCTTGTATTCGCCCGGCGTCACCGCTTCGAGCTGCACGAAGTGATCGTAGAGCCGCGAGCCGCTGCTAAGGCCCAGGGTATCGGCCACCTCGAGCAGCGGGCGTGACTCCTGCAGCAGTGCCTTGGCCCGCTCCAGGGTCAGCACCTGCAGATAGCGTTTGGGCGTCACTCCGGCCCAGCGGCTGAACAGCCGCTGGAAGTGAAAGGGGCTTAAGTGAACATGCGCCGCTATCTCGTCCAGGGTGGGCTGGCGCTCCACCTGACTTGCGATAAAACGGATGGCATCGGCGATGCGGGCGTAATCAGACATAAGGCGCTCTCACGATAAGGTTTCGGTCGCAGGATCTTGGGGGCGACAAGGTCATGTGCGACAAATTGATACCCCACCATCGGCCAGCAGTGCAATGCCGGTGGTAAAGCTGGATGCATCGGACGCGAGATAGAGGGCCGAGCGGGCGATCTCCTCCGGTTGGGCCAGTCGTTTAAGGGCATGCATATTCTGCACAAAGGCGAGGCTCTCTGGCGTATTGGCAAAAGCCCGCCCCATGGGAGTGTCGGTGCCCCCCGGCAGCAGGGCGTTTACCCGAATCCCTTGTGCCCCATATTCGGCAGCCAGCACCCGGGTCAGGCCAATGAGGCCTGCCTTGCTCGCCGCATAGGCCGCCATACCGGGCAGCCCCAGGATATGGCCGACGAAGGTAGAGGTAAAAATAAGCGAGCCGCCGCCACGCGCCAGCATGGCGGGGATCTGGTACTTGGCCCCCACAAAGGCGCTGGTGAGGTTGGTATCCAGCGTTTCCTGCCACTGCGCCAGTTCAAGCTCCTCTACGCTGCCCGGCGTGCCTGTGGTACCTGCGTTGTTGAAGGCGATATCGAGCCCGCCGAAACGTGTTAACGCGAGCTCCACCAGATCGCGGGCGTAACTCTCGCTTTTCACATCTCCCGCCAGACTTGCCGCCTGGCCCCCCTCATGGCGGATCTCCTCCACCAGCAGATCCAGCTCGGGCTTGCGGCGGGCGCCGACGACGACACTTGCTCCCTCCCGGGCAAACAGGATGGCGCTGGCGCGACCGATGCCGGAGCTGGCGCCGGTGATGATGGCGACCTTGTTGGACAGTAATGACATGGCTGTTCCCTCGCAGGTGTGTTGTGCGCCAAATCAGTGGGGCACAGGGTTGGCTGTGGGTTGGAACTCCAATAGGTTCCAACCGACTTGGGTTTGGCCCCCACTATGGCAACCACTCCTCGCTGGAACGACCCGAATCTTGCTCTCTTTGTTCCCGAGTCGTTTTGCTAAACATCGATACAGGCCTTTGCGGCAACAAAAGGGGAGAACTGCGCCCCGAATTCTTTATAATGCCCCCCTTTAAAATCGCCGGACCCAAGTTCGGCGCGCGCTGATGGCTGGCTACGTCATCAGGCAGATCATCAGGATTGAGAAACGGTTATGCATACTCTGGAACAGTTGCGCGCAGGTGAACTGTGCGGTGCCCGCCATCTGAAGCTCTCTGAAAACCTGACGGAGTTCCCCACCGAGATTTTGAGCCTGAAAGAGACGCTGGAGGTGCTGGATCTCACCGGCAACCAGCTAAGCGCGCTCCCTGACGAGCTGGCCGGGTTTGGCAAACTGCGCATCATCTTCTGCTCCGAGAACCGCTTTACCGCGCTGTCCGGCGCTCACCATGGTGGGTTTTAAGGCCAACCAGATTGCTACCGTCTCGGCCAAGGCGCTGCCCGCCGGTTTGCGCTGGCTGATCCTGACCGACAACGCAATTGAAAGGCTGCCCGATGAGCTGGGCCAGTGCGACGCCCTGCAAAAGCTGATGCTGGCGGGCAACCGCCTGCGCGAGCTGCCGGCAAGCCTTGCCAACTGTCGCAATCTGGAGCTCCTGCGCATCGCCGCCAACCGCATCGAACGCTTCCCCGAGTGGCTGCTGGCGCTGCCTCGCCTTTCCTGGCTCGCCTACTCCGGCAACCCCTTTAGCGAAGGGGCGGAGGCGCGCGCCATCGATGATGCCCATGTCGCTCCCCTTGCCTGGGAGACGCTGGCGCTGGGCGAGCTGCTGGGGCAGGGGGCATCCGGCGTTATCCATCGCGCCACCCTTGTGGCTAATCCTGCTGATGAAGTGACTCAGGCGAGCGATAGAGGCGATGGCAGTCAGGTGGCGGTCAAGCTGTTCAAGGGGGAGGTGACCAGTGACGGGTTGCCCCGCTGCGAGATGGCAGCGTCGCTGGCGGCGGGCACTCATCCAAACCTTATCAAGGTGATGGGCAAGGTGGCGGATCACCCCTCCGGTATTCCGGCGCTGGTGATGGAGCTGATCGACCCGGCCTTTGCCAATCTGGCCGGGCCGCCGAGCCTGGATTCCTGCACCCGGGATGTCTATCCCGAGGGGCTGTATCTGAGTGTGCCGGATGCGCTGGCGATGGCCCAAGGCATCGCCTCGGTGGTGGGCCATCTGCACCGCGCGGGCATCATGCACGGGGATCTCTATGGTCACAATATCCTGTTTGCCCGTGGTTCTGACGCGCCGGCTCGCGCCCTGCTGGGGGATTTTGGTGCGGCTTCCTTATATGACCGCTGCGACCGCGAGCGGGCCGTAGGCCTTGAGCGGTTGGAAGTGCGCGCCTTTGGTTGCCTGCTGGAAGAGCTGCTGGCCCATTGCGATACGCAAGACTCAACGCTCGATGGGTTGCATCAACTCAAAGCGGCCTGCCTCTCGGAACTCCCCACCGATCGTCCCGATTTTGCTTATATCGAGCGTCAGCTGGCGGCTGCTCGCGCCACGCTGTCGTGATTTTTCTGGCGTTGGCAGGCACGTTTTGGCCTGCCAACGTCATTCCTTTTATTCATTCATCGCCATACACCCATGACGTTTTTGCATGGGTTGGTATACCTCTGCCCGTCATAAGCACAGCCAATAGCGCCCATTGCGACAGCGAGGCGCACAGAAAGGTGACGTCACGCCATTCGCCCGATAACACGCAGAGGCTGCGCGGCAAAAAGGGGAGAACAGAGGGTTGCGCGGTGCCGGTTAAGTTGTGATATTGAGGCATCTTTAGTACAGAAGGGTAATAACGATGGAAGCTGCGTTTTGGCATCAGCGTTGGGAAGAGAACCGGATTGGCTTTCATCAGGCGGACTTCAACCACTGGCTGCAATCCTGGTGGTCAGCCCAGCAAGCGGACGAGCCGGTGCTGGTTCCCCTGTGCGGCAAGTCCCGCGACATGCTCTGGCTGAGCGCTCAGGGTCATCCGGTCGACGGTTTCGAGCTATCGAGCCTTGCCGTCAGCCAGTTCTTCAGTGAAAACCAGCTCGCCGCGACTGTGAGCGAAGTGGGCCCTTATCAGTGCCATCAGGTGGACAGCCTGCGCATTTTTCAGGGGGATTTTTTCGCCGCCCCCGAGTTGGGTCGCCGTTATCGGCTGGTCTATGACCGCGCGGCGCTGATCGCCCTGCCGACCGCGATGCGCCGCCAGTATGCAGCCCTGATCAGTTCGCTGGTCGAGACCGGTGGCCAGATCCTGCTGGTGACTCTTGAATACCAGCCGGAGCAGCAGAGTCAGCCCCCCTTCTCGGTGGGTGAGATGGAGGTGCGAGCCCTGTTCGAGCGCGATTTTCGCATCGAGGTGCTGGGGCGCGCCGCCGAGGTGGATCACCCGCGGGTGCTGTCGGGTCAGCTCTCCTACTTCGATGAGGTGGCCTACCGGCTGGTTCGCCGTGGCTAACGGGCAGCTAACGGGCAGCTAGCGGGCGGGCAAAGGGTGATCTGCGCCGACAAATCGTCGGGCTGTGCGCTCTTCGCTACCTCCTTTGACGTAGATCAACGTGACTGACGGGGGGAGTGCCTAATATGAGGCTGTTTCTCAATCACTGTTGGCATTGCAAAGCGAGTATCGGGTCTTTCCCGCTTGCTGATCAGCAACTCAGTGTCTGATTTTCACGCTCATGTTCACTTTTGGCGGCTTTGGTCGCAATTGTTATGGTTTTTCCAGCCGACCCTGATGGGTCGGCTTTTTATTGCCTGCGATATGCCGTGGGAATGGAAAAACGGGGGATGTCGAGGCCTGATCAGGCCTCGAAAGTGGCGGCATTGAGCCGAAATGCCCGTGGATCATCGATAAACTGGCCGGTGATCCGCTCGTCATGTTCGTGCCCCTGACCATAGCTGCAGAGGATCAGCCGATCGGAGGTGCGCGAGCGCAGCTGGGTGATAAAGCGCACCAGATCGGCGCGGCTCAACTTGCCCACCTCGTCGCAGACTCTTTCGCGCTGATCAAACCCCAGATCCTTGTTGCCGATGCTGACCCACAACCGCTGGCCGCGACTGCGCAGATTGGCATCCCGCTCGCTCAGCTGGGCTTGCAGCCCTGCCTTGCTCTCCTGCCACTGCTGCTCGGTAAATTCGAGCATGGCGAGCGGGAAGAGGTCGATAAACTCCTCCACCGCATCGAGCAGGATCTGCGGCCCCGCCACCGGCGACTGGATATAGAAGATCAGGCCCGGGTGGCGATTGAGGGGCAGGTTGCCGGCACCCACCACATACCCCAGTTGCTGACGGGTACGCAGCTCGTGGAAGAAGGTGGAGGACATGATGTGGTTCGCCAGAGTGAAGCAGGCGAGATCCCGCGCACGGGTGGTGCGGGACTGGTAGTAGACCAGCAGTGCCGAGTCTTCGTGATCGCAACCCTGCTCGCGAATAAGGGTGCCTCTGTCCTGAATGGAGATGAGCGGGCGGCGGGTCTCGCCGCTCGGCTTGCTGCTGGTGCCATTGATGTCGCTCAGGTGACGCTCCATCAGGGCGGCCAGCTCCAGCGCTTCGGCGGCAGTCCAGTCGCCGTGTACCAGTGCCTCGACATGCACCTCGCCAAACAGCTGGGCCACGAAGCCGGGCATCTCTTCCAGCTCTACCGTGCGCAGGTGGCGCAGCAACTGCTCGAACGGCGGGTTGTTCGGTTGCAGCAAACTGGTGAGCTGGTTAAAGAGCTGGGAGATGGGGCGCGCCTTGGACTGGTTATCCCAGTTGCGGATGAGCTGCTCCTTGATCTCGGCGAAGCGGCCCGGATCCGGATACCCCAGGGTGCGGTTGCCGAGGATCATGTCGAGCAAGAGTGGCTGCTTGTCGGCAAAGCCGCTCAGGTTGATGGTAAAGCCCCCCTGATGGGCATAGATCTGATAGCCCAGCCCCGCCAGCTCCGCCGGATAGGTGAGGGCGTTGAGGTGGTCGGCCAACAGCTCCACGGCGAGGCGTGCCATGGCGATATTGCGCGGATTTTTGACCGCATGTTCGCTGTCGATGGAGATATAGAGATTGCCCTTGGGCACGCTGAACAGGTGCTCATGGAGGTGCCATAGGCGAAAACCGGGGCGATCGATAAGGCAGGCGGGCATGTCGGCGGCAAGCTCTGGTGTGCGCGGATCGAGCCTACTGCTGATAAAGGGGTTGGGCTTGGGCAGCGCCAGCGCCGGATCCGGCTCGCTTTGCTGCCAGCGAATTTTCTCGGCCTCGGTAATGGTCGCCACGCTGTAGGGGGTCTGATACCAGCGGGCCAGCCGATCGGTCGCCACTTCCGGCGCAGTGATGGTGATGCGCAGGTTGTGCGGGGTGAGTTTGGCGAGGAAGCGGCGGATCAGCGGCTCGTCATATTCGCGCATCATGTAGTCGCCGTAGAGCAGATCCTCAGGTTTGTAGCTAAAGAGGTTGAGCACCAGCCCCGACACCGTATCGAGGGGGCGGCCGCGCTCCTGAAAGCGAAACGCCGATTCGAGCACGGTCCGTTTTTCGTCATAGCGCCAGCTCTGCAGTCCTTCGCGGCCAATCAGTTTCAGATAGCCAAACAGGGCGGCGAGGATGTCGTCCACATGCTCAAGGCCCAGAGGGGTGAGGCCAAAGTTGACGCCAAAATCCTTGAAGTTGGCGCCGCTGATGCCACCACCTGCCGAGAGCTGGTTGACCCAGCCTTTCGCCTTGAGCAGGGAGAGCAGGCTGCCATCCCCCTCATAACCAATCAGATGGCTCAGGAAGGTGAGGGGCTTTTTGTCGTAGAACTCGTCCACATTGGGCAGGGGGAAGCTCAGCGACAGCTTGCGGGTCTCCTTGACCGGATTGATGTGGATGCGCACGCCGAGATCGTCGAGCCGGTAGAGCGGCATGGTGAGGGTCGGGGTTCCCAAATTGCGATTCAAAATGGGAGCAAAGTAGCGACAGCACCACTGCAACTGGGTATCGATGGATTCCGGCGAGATCATCACCAGCGCCATGCGATCCGCGCTGTAGTGGCTTTCGTAAAAACGGATAAGGTCGGAGCGCAGATCCCGTCCCGGCAGATCGGCCAGGGTATCGAGGTTGCCCACCGAGAACTTGGAGAAGGGGTGCGCCGGGTTGACCGTCTCTTTATGCACCTGATAGCTGCGGCGCATGTCGTCCTGCAGCTTGAGGCGATACTCGGAGTCGACCGCGTTGCGCTCCTTGTCCACCCACTCCGGATCAAACGTGGGGCAGATGAAGAACTGGGAGAAGCGATCCAGCCCCGCTTCGAAGAAGCCGTTGTCGATCTCGAAGAAGAAGTTGGTGAACTCGGTGCCGGTCCAGGCGTTGTTGCTGCCGCCATGACGGCTCATAAATTGCTGGTACTCACCAGGTTTGGGGTAGGTGCAGGTGCCGAGAAACAGCATGTGCTCCAGGAAATGGGCCATTCCCTGCCGGTCGGCGGGATCGTCAAAATGGCCGGTATTGACCGCCAGCGAGGCGGCGGATTTGTCGGTGTCGGGATCACAAATCAACAAGACCCTGAGCCGGTTGGCCAGCTCCAGAAAATGGTATTGCCGATGGTCATTGGGACTGGCATATGGGCTCATTGGCGTGTGACTCACGTTGGATTTATTTGAATTTAAACATGATTATCGACCCCGCTATCCCGTCAGGCAAACCCTTTTCTGAGAGGTAGCGCAATTGTTTCCACACCCGTGGCGGGGTAAGATCCCCCGGCTATCAAAACAGGCCCGTTGGGCGAGGTTGTAATGAAGATCTATATCATGCGTCATGGCCAGGCTGGCATGAATGCGAAAACAGATGAACAGCGTCCATTGACCGAGCAGGGTATTGAAGAGTCTATCCAGATGGCCCGCTGGCTGGCGCCTCAGCTGATTGGCCCGTTGGATCGGGTGATCCACAGCAACTATCTGCGGGCACGCCAGACCTGGCAAGCCATATGCAGTGAATTACCTGACGCAGCAGCCGTTGAAGAGAGTGGCGACATTACCCCTTACGGTGATCCTGCTTTCGTGGCCAGCTACCTTACCACTTTGGCTGAACAACATGACCAGATCCTGATGGTCAGCCATCTGCCGCTGGTGGGTTATCTGGTGCAAAGCCTCTGCCCGGCCGCAGGAGCACCCATGTTCGCCACCTCGGGGATCGCCTGTATCGAGTGGCACGATGGCAAAGGAGCCTTGCTCTGGCTCGAAGGGCCGCATACAATAGGCTAAAAGTTAATAAAAAGTTATAGATTGAATTTTTTGGGAAGAGATGGGCGAGTTTTCCGGATTTTTATAAATATTTTACGGAATTAATTCGCAGAAGCTGCTGTCATACGGATACAACTGCAAGAGGTTGCAAACGATGAGAGTGTTCAAGAAGTACCTGCCACTGATGGTGGCAAAGCATGTCAAAACCTTCTTTAAAGGTCGGATTTACATCCATGGTCGGGGGCGGTTTGATTTCCAATCCGGTTTGTTGCTGATGCCGAATCCGGCGGATATTCCCCACCGCCAGACAGTCACCGAGGTCAACGAGCTGATCTCCAGACTGCACATGGATGCCGCGTGATGCGCTTCTGAACCTGTTTCTGCACTGATATGCCCGCACTTTTGCGGGCATATTTGTTTCTGGCGACTGGCGTTCACCGCGTGGCTGTTCAGGCCCACACCTTTGTTTATCTCCCATCGCCCCCTATACTGGCCCGCTGTTGTCTCTTCGGTCTGGATCTTCTCATGCCCCTTGCCTTTCTGTTTCCCTTTTCCTGCATTGCCATCTGGGCTGGCAATGGCATCGTCAGCAAACTGGCGGTTGGTGTTTTGTCTCCCGCAGCCTTGGCCTGGTCGCGCTGGGTGGTGGCTGCGCTGGTATTAAGTCCGTGTCTGGCCCGTCGGGTATGGCGTGCGCGTGCCCGTCTGCGCGCTGGCCTTTGGCAGATCGCCATGTTGGCCTCGCTGGGCATGGTGCTCAACCAGACTTTTGGGTACTACGCGGCGCAAACGCTGGGGGCTACCGAGATGGGGTTGATGATGGGACTGACGCCGCTGCTGACCGTGCTGTTCAGTATCTGGCTGCTGCGCGAGCGGCCCACCTGGGGCGCTGTGCTGGGGGCGCTGCTTTCCCTCCTTGGCTTGTCTATCTTGCTGGGGCAGGGGGATCCGACCCGGCTGTTTACCCAAGGCATTCATATCGGCTCTGTCTATATGCTGATTTCGGCGGGAACTTACGCCCTTTACAGTGTGCTGCTCAAGAAGTGGGATCTGGGGCTCGACAACTGGTCGTTGCTCTACGGTCAGGTGATCTGCAGTGTGGTGATCCTGACGCCCTTCTTTTTGCTGGTGGATGGCCAGTGGCCGGATGGCCGGGCCCTGTGGCTGATCCTCTATGCCGGTATCCCCACTTCGGCGCTCTCGCCCTGGCTCTGGATGCAGGGTATTGCCCTGCTCGGTGCCAACCGTACCGCCATCTTTATGAACCTGCTGCCGGTGATGACGGCTGGCCTTGCCATCACCCTGCTGGGTGAGCGGTTGACCAGCTATCACCTGATCGGGGGTGGACTGACCCTGCTGGGTGTCTTGCTGGCACAGTTGCTGGTGCGTCCGGTGGCGATGGGTCGCCGCCGGGTGGTGTTGGCACCCTGCCCCGAAGAGTAATCTTGCGTGAAGGTGTAGAGGGGCCAAGTGGCCCGTTTGGCCGCCAATGAAAAGCGCCTGCAGCAATGCAGGCGCTTTTTTATGGTTACATCTTCCTAGCCGGTTACTGGGCAACCAGATAGAGCTCCTTGCTGTAGACCACATCCTGCGGGTTAAGGTGGGGGTAGCCTTTCACGAAAGGCTTGAGCAACCTGGATTTGACCGAGAAATAGATGGGGGCGATGGGGGCATCCGCATCAATGAGTGCCTCTGCCTGTTGATACAAGGCATTGCGTTCAGCGGGATCCAGCGAGTCGTGGGCCTTGGCCAGCAGGGCGTCGTACTCCTTGTTGAACCACTTGCCGCTGTTGGCGCTGCTGCTGGAGGTCATGATGTCGAGGAAGGTGGAGGCGTCGTTATAATCCCCGTTCCAGCCATAGCGGCTAACCCCGAAATCCCCCTCGTTGAGTGCCGAGACCATGGTCTTCCACTCCATGTTGTTGAGGGTGGCAGTGACCCCCAGGTTGTGTTTCCACATGGAGGAGACGGCCAGCGCAATCTTTTTGTGGCTCTCGTTGGTGTTGTAGAGAATGTCCACTGTGAGTGGCTTGTCCGGGCCATATCCCGCTTCGGCCAACAGGGCTTTGGCTTGCTTGATCCGCTCCTCTTTGCTCTGCAGCTGGCTGGCCGGTTTTTTCAATTCAAAACCGTCCACAATGGGGGGCGTGAAGCTATATGCGGCAATTTGTCCCTGTCCCAGGATCTTGTCGGTGATGGTCTCCCGGTCGATGGCCAGCGAGAGCGCCTTGCGTACTTTCGGATCATCGAACGGTTTGCGTTGGGTATTGAAGACATAGTAATAGCTGGCCAGTGTGGGGACGCTGACCAGTTCTTCCGGGCTCTTGCTCTTGAGCTGTTTGTACTGCTCCAGCGGATAAGTGGTGTAGTGCAGTTCACCGGTGCGATAGCGGTTGTAGGCGGCGGTTTCCGAGACGATCTCCAGATAGATTACCTTGTTCAGGACGGTGTGCTGGTTGTTCCAGTAGTGGGTGTTGCGCTCGGCGCTCAGCCGCTCGTTGGGGGTCCACTCCTTGAGTACAAAGGCACCGTTGGAGACGATATTGCCCGGTTTGACCCAATCCTTGCCGAATTTTTCAATGGTGGCCTTGTGGGCCGGGAACGTGGTGTAGTGGGCCAGCGTCTTCAGGAAGAAGGGAACCGGATTTTTCAGGGTGACCTGCAGGGTGTGGTCATCGAGCGCCTTGATCCCGAGCTCTGATGGGCTCTTCTTGCCCTGGGTCACCTCGCTTGCATTGACCACTCCGGTCAACTCGATAAACCAGGCGTAGTTGGAGGCCGTCTTGGGATCGGCCGCCCGTTGCCAGCCGTAGACATAATCGGCGGCGGTGACCGGTTCACCGTTTGACCACTTTGCCTCGGGTCTCAGCTTGAAGGTGTAGACGGTACCTGTCTTGTCGACCTCGTAGCTGACGGCGCCTGCTGGTTTGATCTTGCCGGTATTATCCAGCTCATAGAGCCCTTCAAACAGATCGTTGACGATGGCACTACCGGCGGTCTCTTCTACCAGCTGGGGGTCGATGGTGGTGGGTTCGGTGCCGATATTGGTCACGTAGATTTGTTGGGCATCCGGCAGCAGCTTGGTACCGGCAGGCACCTGGGCAGCCCAGGCGGGAAGGGCAAACAGTCCGGCTACCATGCCGGCAATGAGAGTCTTGTTCATTGATAATCCTTGAGTTTTATTTGCTTCCAAAGCGAAATCAGTGTGCTGGATTGGCGATCGGATCTCAAGAGGCAATGGCTAAGGGAGCAGCAGGCCCATCAGACTCCATTTTTAATGGCTCAAGGCCAGTCAGCTCATGGCTTGTCGCAGGTTATTGCCACGAATTAAGGGTCCGAAAGTTATCGATTGAAACCCAATAAAAAGTGTCTTTTACTATAACGTGAGGCGAAATAGCCTATTTAATAGGCCGCTTAATTCGCTGCAAAAACAAAAAACAGACGTTACATTAGGTTACAAATCAAGGCCGCCGGTGATCGGCATTTTTTTTGCTGACGCCTGCAAACGTTTTCAATGCCAACGGATGCGATCTAAAGGAACAAAAATGCGAAACATGATCACCATGGGTGAGTTCATCGTCAAAAAGCAGGCGGATTATCCTACCGCGACCGGCGAGCTAACCTCGTTGCTCAGCTCGATCCGCCTTGCTGCCAAGGTGGTGAACCGGGAGATCAACAAGGCGGGACTGGCGGATATCATCGGTTCCATGGGCGCTGAAAACGTACAGGGCGAGGTGCAGCAGAAGCTGGATGTTTATGCCAACGAACGCTTCAAGGCGGCGCTGGAAGCGCGCGGCGAGGTGTGCGGCATGGCCTCGGAAGAGGAAGAGGACTTCGTGGCCTTTGACTCGCCACTCTCCAAAAACTCCAAGTATGTGGTGCTGATCGACCCGCTCGATGGCTCTTCCAATATCGACGTCAACGTCTCGGTCGGAACCATCTTCTCCATCTACCGCCGTTTGAGCCCGCAAGGTTCGCCGGTGACCCTGGAGGACTTCCTGCAGCCGGGCAACCGTCAGGTCGCCGCCGGTTATGTGGTTTACGGCTCCTCCACCATGCTGGTCTACACCACTGGCTTTGGCGTCAACGGCTTTACCTACGACCCCTCCATTGGCTGCTTCTGCCTCTCCCACGAGAACATCCGCATTCCGGAAGAGGGCAAGATCTACTCCATCAACGAGGGTAACTACATCAAGTTCCCGGACGGGGTGAAGAAGTACCTCAAATATTGCCAGGAGCGCGACGAGGCGACCCACAGACCTTATACCTCCCGTTATATCGGCTCCCTGGTTTCCGATTTCCATCGCAACCTGCTCAAGGGCGGCATCTACATCTATCCGTCCGGCACCAACTCGCCGAACGGCAAGCTGCGCCTGCTCTATGAGTGCAACCCGATGGCGTTTCTGGTGGAGCAGGCTGGTGGCAAGGCCTCCGACGGTTTTGGCCGCATCATGGATATCCAGCCCACCGCGCTGCACCAGCGTACCCCTTACTTTGTTGGCTCGACCAAGATGGTGGAGCGCGCCGAGGCCTTTATGCGCGAGTTCTCCGCCCATGAGGATCCTGCCAACCAGGGCTGAACGTACGCAGTAGTCAGATAGCAAATAAAAAACGGGAGCCGATATGGCTCCCGTTTTAGTTGGCGTTATCTCTCTGGCTCGCCGCCAGCACTGCAAATGCTTACAGGCTGTTGTTGGCAAGATCTGCCAGCAAGCCATCCACCAGTTTCAGGCGCATGGCGCGCTCCTGGGTTGGCATCTGGAAACGCAGCCGGGTCGGCCCGTCCATCTTGTAGACTCGTGGCTGGCTGGAGAGCAGCTTGACCAGATAGGCCGGATTGACCTTGGTCTCCTGGGTGAAGTCGAGATAGCCGCCGCGCTCGCTCATCTCCACCCGGCGAATGCCAAGGGCAGTGGCACGCTGACGGAAGGCAGCCAGCTCCAGCAGGGTTTTGGTTGCCTCCGGCAAGAGGCCGAAGCGGTCGATCAGCTCCACTTTCAGCTCGCGCAGCTCCTGCTCATCCGCCGCACTGGCGATCCGCTTGTACATGGAGAGGCGCATGTTGACGTCCGGAATATAGTCATCCGGCAGCAGCGCAGGCAGGCGCAGCTCTACCTCGGTGTGCTGGCTCATCAGCTGCTCGAGCGACGGCTCCTTGCCATTTTTCAGCGCCTCGACCGCCTGCTCCAGCATCTCCATATAGAGGGTGAAGCCGACCGATTCAATCTGGCCGCTCTGATCGTCGCCGAGCAGTTCGCCCGCGCCACGGATCTCCAGATCGTGGGTCGCCAGCGCAAAACCGGCGCCGAGATCTTCAAGCGAGGCGATCGCCTCCAGCCGCTTGGCCGCATCCTTGGTCATCAGCTTGGGATGGGGGGTGAGCAGGTAGGCATAGGCCTGATGATGAGAGCGGCCAACCCGGCCACGCAGCTGGTGCAGCTGGGCCAGACCGAGATGATCCGCCCGATCCATGATGATGGTGTTGGCGCTCGGTACGTCGATACCGGTCTCGATAATGGTGGTGCAGACCAGCAGGTTGAAGCGCTGGTGGTAGAAGTCGGACATGATCCGCTCAAGGTCGCGCTCGCGCATCTGGCCGTGGGCGATGCCGATGCGGGCCTCTGGCACCAGCTCCGCCAGGTCGGCTGCGCACTTCTCGATGCTCTCGACATCGTTGTGCAGATAGTAAACCTGACCGCCACGCTTCAATTCCCGCAGTACCGCCTCGCGTACCACTGCCGGTTCGTGCTGGCGGACAAAGGTCTTGATGGCGAGCCGCTTGGCGGGCGGAGTGGCGATGATGGAGAGATCCCGCATGCCGGACATCGCCATGTTGAGGGTGCGCGGAATGGGGGTGGCGGTGAGGGTGAGGATATCCACATCGGCCCGCAGTGCCTTGATCTTCTCCTTCTGGCGCACCCCGAATCTGTGCTCCTCATCGACGATGAGCAGCCCCAGATCCTTGAAGGTGAGTTCGGAGCCGAGCAGCTTGTGGGTGCCGATGATGATGTCCACTTTGCCCTCCGCCAGCTCTTTCATCACAGCGCTCTGCTCCTTGGCGGAGCGGAAGCGGCTCAGTACCTCGACCCGCACCGGCCAGTTGGCAAAGCGGTTGCGGAAGTTGTCGTAGTGCTGTTGCGCCAGCAGGGTGGTGGGCACCAGCACGGCAACCTGCTTGCCGCCGTGCACCGCCACAAATGCCGCCCGCATCGCCACTTCGGTCTTGCCGAAACCCACGTCGCCGCACACCAGTCGGTCCATGCTCTTGGCCTGACACATGTCCCCCAGCACCGCATTGATGGCGTTGAGCTGATCGTCGGTCTCCTCGAACGGGAAGCTGGCGGCAAACTGGCGATAGGCCTCTTTGTCGTGCTTGAAGGCAAAACCGGCGCGAGCGGCGCGATGAGCGTAGACATCCAGCAACTCGGCTGCCACGTCGCGCACCTTCTCCGCCGCCTTGCGCCGCGCCTTGCTCCAGGCTTCACCGCCGAGCTTGTGGCTGGGCGGGTTATCAGAGCCTGTATAGCGGCTGATAAGGTGCAAACTGGTGACCGGCACGAACAGCTTGTCGCCGCCGGCATATTCAAGGGTCAAAAACTCGGTGGGCAGGCCACCGGCATCGATGGTCTCCAGCCCCAGATAGCGGCCGACCCCGTGATCCAGATGGACCACCGGCTGACCCTGGGTCAGCTCGCCCAGGTTTCTGATCACCGCATCGGAGCTCAGGTTCTTGCTCTTCTCTCGCGCCCGCTTGCTGCGCACCTTGCCGCCCAGCAGCTCGGTTTCGGTGATCAGCGCTAATGGATCCTGACCTGCCTCCTGCCACAGGAAGCCACGTTCAAGCGGTGCCACCAGCAGGCCGTGGCGATCCGGGCTCGCCATAAAGGCGCCGAGAGAGGGGAACTCCTTGGGCTGCAGTGAGATACGCGCCAGCAGATCGCCGAGTACCTCCCGCCGTCCTTCGGACTCCACTGCAAACAGGGTGCGCCCGGCAAAACCGTGCAGGAACTGGTTAAGCGCCAGCAGGGGTTGCTCATTGCTGTGATCGAGTTGCAGGTCCGGCAGCGCCTCGATGGGCAGATCGTGCTGACCGGCATCGCCCGCGGTGGCGGCCTCTTGCAGCCGCACCGCGCCATATTGGCCCAGAGAGGCAAAGAGCTGCTCCACCGGCAGATAGAGCTGGGCCGGGGGTAGCAGGGGGCGAGTGTTGTCCCAGCGTCTGTCTTCATAGCGCTGGCCGATATCGTTCCAGAAACGCTGGGCGGCGGGGTAGATGTCCCCCACGGTGAGCAGCAGGGTCTCTTCCGGCAGGTAGTCAAACAGGCTGGCGGTCTGGTTGAAGAAGAGCGGCAGATAATACTCGATGCCGGCGGGCCAGCGCCCCTTGCTCACCTCCTGATAGACGGAACCCTCGGCCCGCGACAGCTCGAACTGCTCGCGGAACTGGCCGCGAAACAGCTCGATGGCCGCCTCGTCGGTGGGGTATTCCCGGGCGGGCAGCAGGCTGACCGTCTTGACTGGTTCGCTGGAGCGCTGGGTTTCGGGATCGAATGGGCGGATGGAGTCCACTTCATCGTCGAAGAAGTCGATGCGATAGGGGCTGCTACTGCCCATGGGGAAGAGATCGAGCAGGGAGCCGCGAGCGGCAAACTCGCCATGCTCAAGCACCTGATCCACCGCCACGTAACCCGCCTCGGCCAAGCGGCCGCGCAGCTGTTGCAGGTTGAGGTGCTGACCGGCCTTCACTATCAGGCTGTATTTGTCGAGATAGACCCGGGGGGCGCAGCGCAACATCAGGGTGGAGATGGGGACAATCAATACCCCCTTGCTCATTTGCGGCAGCTTGTAGAGAGTCTCTAGCCGCTGGGAAATGATGTCCTGATGAGGGGAGAAGGTGTCGTAGGGCAGGGTCTCCCAATCGGGGAACAGCAATACGGGAGCGGACTGATCGGCCAGTTGCTTGCCTGCCAGCAAATACTGTAGTTCCTGCTCCAGGCGCAGGGCGCTCGGGGTATCGGCAGTGATCAGCAGTACCGGCCCCTTGGCTTCACTGGTGAGACGGGCTGCAATCAGCGAGAGGCTGCTGCCGACCAGCTGGCCGAGCGTGATCTTTTGGCCCGCTTTGGCGGGCAAGGCGGGGAGTGTCATTGGCATGATTCGATTCTTTTAACGTTGACGTTATCTATCGCGACGTTCGCTCTGGTTAGCGCTGACGTTCTTGGGCGCGCAGCTTGAGCTGCTTCGATTGCACGTGGAGGCTGGCACGAACCAGCAGTTCACGGTCATCTTCGCGGATCCGCACATAGTCGAGCTGCACATGGGTGCCATGTTCACCGCCGTCGAGCTGTTTGACCTGACCATAGCAGTAGATCGCTGCCGCCTCTTCCCGCAGGAAGATCTTGAGGCGCACGATCTGGTGCAGGTGCGGCGCAGCCCCGTGATCATGATAGGGGTGGAGGTAGGTGAGCTGGCCAGCCCCGAAGCGCAGGGTGTGAAAGCGCTGCTCCGGATGGTCCTGCAGGGAGAGCACATAGCCCATGATCATGTCGATCTTGCGGGACTGCTGATTAACGATCTCGATTAGATCGTGCATCGACTCGTTCTGGTTGCGCAGCAGGCGGGTGGTCACCAGATCGATGGCGGTAATGGCCGAAGAGATCCGAAAGGGCTCCGGCAGCTCAGCGTCAAGCTCCTCCAGCGAGGGGAGGTGGAAGTCGGCCGGCATGGGGATCACATTGACCGGCGTGGCATGAGTGACGCTGAAGAACTGTTCCTGCATGGAGGCTATCCCTTGTTGTCATGGACGGTTTCCCTTTATTATCCGGTATCTTATTTTGTTGGCAACGTACATATCCTTGAAGACCGGACTTTTTCAGCCCCTTTCGCTGGCCATCGGCCTGCGTTATGCAGGCTCGAAGCGCAGCAATCGCTTCGTCTCATTTATCTCCCTGTTCTCTACCTTTGGCATCGCCATCGGGGTCGCCGCCCTGATGGTGGTCATTTCGGTGATGAACGGTTTCGAAGGGCAGCTCAAAGGGCGCATCCTCGGGGTGATCCCCCATGTGGTGGTGACCAATCAGGCTGGCCGCATTGATGCCGACCCGCAAGGGTTGCCTGATCTGGCCAAATTACCCCATGTGGTTGCCTTGGCCCCCATGCTCGACAGCGAAGGGATGCTGCAAAGCCCCGGTCAGCTGACCGGGGTGAGCGTGCAGGGGATCGACCCTGCAAAGTGGCCCAAGGATGACATCCTCCACAGCCAGATGCTGGGGGGGCGACTCGATACCCTGCAGGCCGGCCACTACCGCATCGTGCTGGGGCAGGGGGTGGCTCGTCGCCTCAATGTCTCCATCGGCGATCAGGTTCGTCTGATCCTGACCGAAGGGACCCGCTTCACCCCGTTTGGCCGGGTACCGGCCCAGCGCCTCTTTACCGTCTCCGGTATCTTCGGGGTCGGCGCCGATGTGGATAACCAGATTGCGCTGATCGCGCTGGGGGATGCCCAGCGGCTGCTACGCCTGCCGACAGAAACCGTCGGTGGCATTCGCCTCTGGCTCGATGATCCCTTTGCCGCTGACGAGGTGATCAAGACGCCGTTGCCGGATGGGCTGCTGTGGCAGGATTGGCGCCGCGAGCGGGGCGAGCTGTTCCAAGCGGTCGCCATGGAAAAACGGATGATGGGGCTGATGCTGGTGCTGATCATCGCCGTCGCTACTTTCAACATCCTCTCCGCGCTGGTGATGGTGGTGACGGACAAGGAGGGTGAAGTGGCCATCCTGCGCACCATGGGCATGAGTGAATCGGGGATCGTCAAAATCTTCATGGTACTTGGCGCCTCCAGCGGGGTGATTGGCGCCCTGTTTGGCGGACTGGCGGGCCTGGCGCTCTCCCTGGGTCTCAACCCTCTGCTCAATGCGGTGGGGCTCAACCTCTATATGGCGGCGGGCGGCAGTGGCCTGCCGGTGATTGTCGAGCCGGCTCAGGTCATCACCATTTTGCTGGGCGCCGTGCTGCTGAGTTTCAGTGCCACCCTTTATCCGGCGGCACGCGCCGCACGGGTGAAACCGGCCGAGGCGCTGCGTTATGAGTAATGCCGTGAATAATGCATCTTCTGTTGTGACTGGTGCCCCCGTAGTTGCGGGTGCCAGCGTTGTTACCGAGGCAAGTGGAGCCCCTGTTATGAATGAAGCCGTATCCCGTGAACCTCTGCTGCGCTGCCAGGCGCTCAATCATGTCTATAAAGAGGGAGAGCTGGAGACTCAGGTGCTCAAGGGGATCGATCTCTGCGTCGCACCCGGCGAAATGCTGGCGGTGGTGGGGAGCTCCGGCTCCGGCAAGACCACTCTGCTGCATCTGATGGGGGCCCTCGACAACCCATCCAGCGGTGCCGTGCTGTTCAAGGGGGAGGATATCCACCATTGGGATAGCCGCACCCAGGCTCGATTTCGCAACCGCGAGCTGGGCTTTGTCTATCAGTTCCACCACCTGCTCTCCGAGTTCAGTGCGCTGGAAAATGCGGCGATGCCGCTGCTGATCGCCGGTGAGTCGGTGGCGGTTGCCACCGAAAAGGCGACCAAAATGTTGGGGCGGGTGGGGCTCTCCCATCGCTTGAACCACCGTCCCTCCGAGCTCTCCGGTGGTGAACGCCAACGGGTGGCGATCGCCCGGGCGCTGGTCAACGAACCGAGTCTGGTGCTGGCGGACGAGCCGACCGGTAACCTGGATCACGCCAGTGCCACCGCGGTGTATGAACTGCTGTGTGAACTGAACCGTGAACTGGGCACCGCCTTTGTGGTGGTGACTCACGACTTGAGCCTGGCGGCCAAGCTCCATCGCCGGGTGACCCTGGTGAGTGGCGTGATGGCGGAGGTTGCCTGATGTTCAAACCGCTGCCCCTCTTTCTGGGCCTGCGTTACAGCCGCTCCCGCCGTCGCAACGGGTTTATCGCCTTTATCTCAGCCTCTTCCCTGATCGGTATCGCCCTCGGGGTGATGGCGCTGATCCTGGGCCTCTCCGCCATGAACGGTTTCGAGCGGGAGCTCAAAGACAGGGTGCTCTCCGTGGTGCCACAAGGTGAGCTGGACGCCGTCGAGCGGCCGCTGCCGTATTGGCCCCGTCTTCGTGACTACCTGCTGGCCCAACCGGGCGTCGAGGCCGCTGCGCCGGTCATTCGCCTTAATGGCCTGCTGGAGCATGGCTCTGCCCTCAAGGGGGTGCAACTGCGCGCCGTGCTGCCCGATCTGGAAGCCAATCTGTCGGATGCAGGCAAATACATGACGGGCCGCGGTCTGCGTGAGCTGCAACCGGGTGAACGTGGGGTGATCTTGGGCAAGACCATCGCTGACAAGCTGGGCGTCAAGGTGGGGGACTCGGTCGCCCTGCTGCTGCCGCAAGGGGGTGATCAGGCGGGGATCAAGAATCCTCGGCGCGAAGCCCTGACCGTGGTGGGGCTGCTGGAGATCGGTGGTCAGCTCGACGGTCTGCTCGGCTTTATGCATCTGGCCGATGCGCAAGCGATCACCGGCATGGGCAGCGGCGTGGAGGGCTTCAGCCTGCGGGTGAGCGATGTGCTCAAGGCGCAATCCATCACCGTAGCCGCCGCGCAGCAGTTCCCTCATCACGTCTATATCCGCAGCTGGATGAACAGCCAGGGCTACCTCTATCAGGACATCCAGATGGTGCGTACCGTCATGTATGTGGTGATGTTGATGGTGGTGGCCGTCGCCTGCTTCAACATCGTCTCCACTCTGGTGATGGCGGTGAACGAGAAGCGCAGCGAGATCGCCATCCTGAAAACCATGGGGGCGAGCCCCGGCCAGATCCGCCTCACCTTCGTCATTCAGGGGATGGTCAACGGCGTAGCCGGTGCCCTGCTCGGTGCCCTGCTGGGCGGGCTGCTCTCCAGCAAGCTGACCCAGATCCTGAGCGTTGTCGAAAAGCTCATCGGCCATCGCTTCCTCAATCCGGATATCTACTTTATCGACTTCTTGCCGACCGAGTTGCATATGCAGGATCTGCTTATCGTGACGGGCGCCGCCATCCTGATGAGTCTGGTGGCGACCCTCTATCCCGCCTGGCGGGCGAGCGGTCTGGTGCCGTCTCGCGAGCTGGGTCACTGATGCGTTGCATCTAATGCGCCATAAATAACGAAGGGCCCGCCGGTGCAAACCGGCGGGCCCTGCTGTTTTCAGGTCGTGTAGACTGGCTTAGTGCGCGTTCAGCTCATCGAGCGGCAGGGAGAAGCTGGCTACGAAGGTGTCGATAAAGTAGCGCATCTCATCGCTCATCCGCGCTGCCAGCATGGCCTCGAGGCGCTTGCGAGCCGGTTCGAACTCCCGGTTGCCCGCGTTGATCTCCTCCAGACACTTGGTATAGGCGCAGAGGGTGTCGGCATCCTTGACCAGCCTGGCCAGCTCGTCATCCTGGGCTGCCGAATCGAGCAGGGGGCGAAAGTCCTCCACCAGTTCCGGCGGCAGCATGCCAAGCAGACGCTGTTCGGCGGCCAGCTCTATCTTCTTGTACTCGCGGGCGATCTCGGGATTGAAGTATTTGACCGGGGTGGGCAGATCGCCGGTCAGCACCTCGCTGCTATCGTGGTAGAGGGCCATCACGGCGGCGCGGTCGGCATTCACGCTGCCGCCAAACAGCCGATTTTTGATGATGCCGAGGGCATGGGCCACCATGGCCACCTGCAGGCTGTGCTCGGCGATGTTTTCCGGCTGGATGTTGCGCATCAGGGGCCAGCGGTAGATGAGTTTCATGCGGGCGAGATTGGCGAAAAAGTGGCTGGGTAACATGATGGCCTCAACAAAAGAGAATAGAAAAGGGCAGACCCTAGTCTGCCCTTTTTTTCGTTGCAGGGCAGCGTCTGCCCGCGCATTTCCCGTGTTTAGCGGATATAGCGGCCCGATTCCGCCTCCTGGTTGGTCACTATCATCTGGCCGATGGGCGCCAGACTGATGAGTGCCAGCTTGAGGTGCTGGATACCGAACGGGATACCGATAATGGTCACGAAGCAGGCCAGTGCGGAAGCGATGTGGCCGATGGCCAGCCAGACACCGATCAGCACGAACCAGAGAATATTGCCAATCAGCCCCAGCGTGCCGGTGCCGATATCACTCTGGCCGGTCATGGTCTTGCGATTGACCGCCTGCTTGCCAAACGGGAAGAAGGTAAAGGTGCCGATCACGAAGCAGGCACGTCCCCAGGGGATGCCGACCAGCGAGATAAAGCAGACAAGACCGGCCAGCCACCAGGCCAGGCCCATAAAGATACCTCCCAGTACAAACCAGAGCAGATTGAACAAGAAGCGGAAAAAGGCCATGTGAGTGACTCCAGATCATCAATTTGGTTGCCACCATAACGAGGGAGGGGTAGGGACGCAATGGTTGATTGGTCCAATCGCCATTTGGCTGGTCAAATTGAGTCGCCGCCCGCAACGGTGGGCTGTTTTTCGGCGAAAGATGGGTAATAAAGTGGCGTTCGGATGAAAAAAGGTGAGCAAACGCAAAATTATTGCCATCGAATAGTTGAAGTCGGGCACCTCTCTCCCCATATAAAGGGCAGTTTTACACGAATTGTGCTTGCACGCCGCTCAATGTGGGGGATGTGTGGCTCGACTCGACCAAAGTGCGCCGCTATAATGCCGCGTCATATTTTCTCATCACAAAGACATATCGTTGTCTTTATAAACAGGAAGACTCCGGGCTTTGCCCAGGGGCAATAAAGGGTCAGCACACAGTGCTGAGTTGAACGAGGTAGAAGAATGCAAGTTTCTGTAGAGACAACCCAGGGTCTGGAACGCCGTCTTACCATCACTGTACCGGCCGCTACCGTAGACGCCGCTGTGCGTAAAGAATTGAATGGCCTGGCCAAAACTCGTCGCATCGACGGTTTCCGTCCTGGCAAGGCTCCGGTTGCCATCATCAAGAAGATGTTCGGCGCCATGGCTCACGCCCGCGTTGCTGATGAAATGATGCAGAGCAACTTCATCAAAGCCATCATCGAAAACAAACTGAGCCCGGCCGGTGCCCCGACCATGGATCCGAAAGAGATCAAAGAAGGTCAGGATTTCGAATTCACCGCCACTTTCGAAGTGTATCCGGAGTTCGAAGTTGCAGGTCTCGAGACCATCAAGGTCGAGAAGCCGGTTGCGACCGTGAAGGACGAAGATCTGGCCAACATGATCGACACCCTGCGCAAGCAGCACGCTACCTGGGCTGATGCCGATGTTGCCGCTGCCAATGGCATGCGTGTGACCATGGACTTCGTCGGTTCCATCGACGGTGAAGAGTTCGACGGCGGCAAAGCTGAAGGCTTCAACCTGGTGCTGGGCGCTGGCCGCATGATCCCGGGCTTCGAAGACGCCATCCTGGGCAAGAAAGCGGGCGACGAGTTCACCATCGAAGTGACCTTCCCGGCTGACTACCACGCTGAAAACCTGAAAGGCAAAGAAGCCAAGTTCGCTTCCAAGCTGATCAAGGTTGAAGAGCAGATCCTGCCTGAGCTGACCGAAGAGTTCGTGAAGCGTTTCGGTATCGAAAGCGGTTCTGTTGAAGAGCTGAAAGCCGAAGTGCGCAAGAACATGGAGCGCGAACTGGCTCAAGCCCTGAAAAACAGCGTGAAAGAGCAGGTTCTGAACGGTCTGGTTGAAGCAAACCAAATCGACCTGCCGAAAGCAGCTGTTGCTCAAGAGATCGACGCACTGCGTCAGCAGGCTCTGCAGCGCTTCGGTGGCTTCCAGGGCGGCAACGCTCCCGAGCTGCCGGCTGAACTGTTCCAGGCTCAAGCCGAGCGTCGTGTACGCGTAGGCCTGCTGCTGGGTGACGTGATCCGCACCAACGAGATCAAGGCTGACGATGCCCGTGTAAACAGCATCATCGAGTCCATGGCGACTGCCTACGAAGATCCGAAGGAAGTGATCGAGTACTACCAGAAGAACGAACAGATGCTGAACGGCGTTCGTAACCTGGCAGTAGAAGATCAAGCCATCGACCTGATCCTGTCCAAAGCGCAAGTGACCGAAAAAGAAGTTGCCTTTGACGAAGTGATCAACAAGTCTGGCGCCGCTGCCTAAGAACATTTGACTTAAGGTCAAGACTGTTAAGTATAATGGCTCGTGTGATCTCCACTCGGGCCATTTTATTTTAGGGACAATGCCTTATGTACAAGAACTATAACGATATGACCGATTCTCCCAGCAATGCGCTGGTCCCCATCGTGGTCGAACAGACTGCCAAGGGTGAACGTTCCTACGATATTTACTCCCGTCTGCTGAAAGAGCGGGTGATCTTCCTGACTGGTCAGGTTGAAGATCACATGGCTAATCTGGTGGTTGCCCAGCTGCTGTTCCTCGAGTCCGAGAATCCGGACAAGGACATCTATATCTACATCAACTCGCCGGGTGGTTCGGTGACTGCGGGCATGTCCATCTACGACACCATGCAGTTCATCAAGCCGGATGTCAGCACCGTCTGCATGGGGCAGGCCTGCTCCATGGGTGCCTTCCTGCTGGCCGGTGGCGCCAAGGGCAAGCGTTTCTGCCTGCCTAATGCCCGTGTGATGATCCACCAGCCGCTGGGTGGCTTCCAGGGTCAGGCATCTGATATCCAGATCCACGCCCAGGAGATCCTGAAGATTAAAAATACCCTGAACGAGCGCCTGGCGTTCCACACCGGTCAGGACATGGCTACCATCGAGCGTGACACCGATCGTGACAACTTCATGTCCGCCGAGCAGGCCGTTGCCTATGGTCTGGTAGACGGTGTCCTGAGCCAGCGTAGCTGAGCAGGGTGTCCCGGTCTGTTGTAAACTCAACAGGCCGATCCATCCTCTATTGATAAAACGAGGTTGCTGAATGACAGAGAAACGCAAGGGTGAGGGTGATAAGCTGCTCTACTGCTCTTTTTGCGGCAAAAGCCAGCATGAAGTGCGCAAGCTGATCGCTGGCCCTTCCGTCTACATATGTGATGAGTGCGTCGAGCTGTGCAACGACATCATCCGCGAAGAGATCCGCGAGATCTCTCCCAAGCGCGATGGTAACGAGCTGCCGACCCCTCATCAGATCCGCGCTCATCTCGATGACTATGTGATCGGGCAGGAGTATGCCAAGAAGGTGTTGGCCGTTGCCGTCTACAACCACTACAAGCGTCTGCGCAACAGCGGCGAAAACAGTGGTGTGGAGCTCGGCAAGTCCAACATCCTGCTGATTGGCCCGACCGGTAGCGGTAAAACCCTGCTGGCCGAGACGCTTGCTCGTCTGCTGGATGTGCCGTTCACCATGGCCGATGCGACCACCCTGACCGAAGCCGGTTATGTGGGCGAGGACGTGGAGAACATCATCCAGAAGCTGCTGCAAAAGTGCGACTACGACGTGGAGAAGGCCCAGCGTGGCATCGTCTACATCGACGAGATAGACAAGATCTCCCGCAAGTCGGACAACCCCTCCATCACCCGAGATGTCTCCGGGGAAGGGGTACAGCAGGCACTGCTCAAGCTGATCGAAGGGACCATCGCTTCCGTGCCGCCGCAAGGTGGTCGCAAGCATCCGCAGCAGGAGTTCTTGCAGGTTGATACCTCCAAGATCCTCTTCATCTGTGGCGGTGCTTTTGCCGGTCTGGACAAGGTGATCGAGCAGCGTTCCGTGAAGGGAACCGGTATCGGTTTTGGCGCCGAGGTGAAATCCAAGGATGCCAAGGCCACCCTGAGCGAAACCTTCGCCAAGGTGGAGCCGGAAGATCTGATCAAATATGGTCTGATCCCCGAGTTCATCGGCCGTCTGCCGGTGGTCGCGACCCTGACCGAGCTGGACGAGTCTGCCCTTATCCAGATCCTGAAAGAGCCGAAAAACGCGCTGACCAAACAGTACGCGGCGTTGTTCGATCTGGAAGGGGTCGAGCTGGAGTTCCGTGACGACGCACTCAACGCCATTGCCCGCAAGGCGATGGAGCGTAAAACCGGTGCTCGTGGTCTGCGTTCCATCGTGGAAGCCGTTCTGCTGGATACCATGTATGACCTGCCTTCTCTGGAAGGGGTCAGCAAGGTGGTGATCGACGAGACCGTGATCAAAGGGGACTCTGCGCCCTTGATGATCTACGAGAATCCCGAAACCCAAGCTGCTGCATCAGAGTAAATGTCTGATTTTTAATCAAATGGAAGGGGCTTTTTGCCCCTTTCATGCTTTTTACGGTTTCGGCGATTGAATCTCATCTCAGCGCCCCCATATACTCAGCCAAGCGCTTTGCCAACGGTATAACAAGCCGAGAGGACATATATGAACCTAGAGCGTTCAGAACGCATCGAGATTCCCGTCCTGCCTCTTCGTGACGTGGTGGTTTATCCCCACATGGTCATTCCACTCTTTGTGGGGCGGGAAAAATCCATTCGCTGTCTGGAAGCGGCCATGGAGCAGGACAAGAAAGTTCTGCTGGTGGCCCAGAAGGATGCGTCAACCGATGAGCCAACGGTGGAGGAGATCTTCACCGTCGGGACAGTGGCCAATATTCTGCAGATGCTCAAGCTGCCGGACGGCACCGTCAAGGTGCTGGTAGAGGGGGGACAGCGTGCCCGCCTGGAGCGGATGATCGACGACAAGGATTTCTTTGTCTGCGAGGCCCAGTACATTCCCTCCCAAGCCATTGAGGAGAAGGATCAGGAAGTGCTGGTTCGCTCCGCCATCGGCCAGTTTGAAGGCTATATCAAGCTCAACAAGAAGATCCCGCCCGAGGTACTGACCTCGATCTCGGCGATCGACGATGCTGCGCGTCTGGCTGACACCATGGCGGCCCACATGCCGCTCAAGCTGGAAGACAAGCAGAAGGTGCTGGAGATCGTCTCGGTTTCCGAGCGCATCGAATTCCTGATGGCGATGATGGAGTCGGAAATTGACCTGCTGCAGGTCGAGAAGCGCATCCGTACTCGCGTCAAGAAGCAGATGGAAAAGAGCCAGCGCGAGTATTACCTCAACGAGCAGATGAAGGCCATCCAGAAAGAGCTGGGTGAGCTGGAAGATAGCCCGGATGAGTTTGAAGCCCTCAATCGCAAGATTGAAGAGGCTGGCATGCCGGAAGATGCCCGTGAAAAGGCCCAGGCCGAGCTTGCCAAGTTGAAGATGATGTCTCCCATGTCCGCCGAGGCTACCGTGGTGCGCAGCTATGTGGACTGGATGGTACAGGTGCCGTGGAAGGCGCGATCCAAGGTCAAGAAAGACCTTGGCAAGGCGCAAGAGGTGCTGGATGCCGATCACTATGGCCTCGAGAAGGTCAAGGATCGCATCCTCGAATATCTGGCAGTACAGGCACGGGTGAACAAACTCAAGGGCCCCATCCTCTGTCTGGTTGGGCCTCCAGGTGTGGGCAAGACCTCGCTGGGCCAATCCATCGCCAAGGCGACAGGCCGCAAATATGTGCGGATGGCTCTGGGTGGGGTGCGTGACGAAGCGGAGATCCGCGGTCACCGCCGTACCTATATCGGTTCCATGCCCGGCAAACTCATCCAGAAGATGGCGAAAGTCGGCGTGAAGAACCCGCTGTTCCTGCTCGACGAGATCGACAAGATGAGCTCGGACATGCGTGGCGATCCCGCATCCGCCTTGCTGGAAGTGCTGGATCCGGAACAGAACAACAGCTTCAACGATCACTATCTGGAAGTGGATTATGACCTGTCGGACGTCATGTTCGTGGCCACCTCCAACTCCATGAACATCCCGGGTCCCTTGCTGGACCGGATGGAAGTGATCCGCCTCTCCGGTTACACCGAAGATGAGAAGCTCAACATTGCCAAGCAGCATCTGGTTGCCAAGCAGATCCAGCGCAACGGCCTGAAAGAGTCCGAGATCACCATCGAAGATTCTGCCCTGGTCGGAGTGATCCGCTACTACACCCGTGAGGCGGGGGTGCGGAGTCTGGAGCGCGAGATCTCCAAGATTTGTCGCAAGGCGGTCAAGCGCATCCTGCTGGACAAGAGCATCAAGCATGTTCAGGTCAATCAGGAGAACCTCAAGGAGTTCCTCGGGGTGCAGCGTTTCGATTACGGCAAGGCCACTGACCAGAACCAGGTGGGACAGGTGTGTGGTCTGGCGTGGACCGAAGTGGGGGGCGATCTGCTCACCATCGAGACCACCAACATGCCGGGCAAGGGCAAGCTCACTTATACCGGTTCTCTCGGTGACGTGATGCAGGAGTCCATCCAGGCGGCCATGACGGTCGTACGGGCCCGTGCCGAGAAGCTGCGCATCAACGCCGACTTCTACGAGAAGCGTGATATCCACGTGCACGTACCGGAAGGGGCAACCCCGAAAGATGGTCCGAGCGCCGGTATCGCCATGTGTACCGCCCTGGTCTCCAGCTTGACCGGTAATCCGGTTCGTGCTGATGTGGCGATGACAGGGGAGATCACCTTGCGCGGCGAAGTGCTGCCCATCGGTGGTCTCAAGGAGAAGTTGCTGGCAGCCCACCGTGGCGGCATCAAGCGAGTGCTTATTCCGAAAGAGAACGAGCGTGACCTTGAGGAGATCCCGGCAAACGTCAAACAAGACCTTGAAATTTATCCGGTTCGCTGGATTGACGAGGTGCTGGAATTGGCGTTGCAGGACAATCCACAGGGGTTTGAGCGCGTTTCTGTCGTGTAAATGTTGATGCGCCGCAAATTTGGCGCATTCGGCGGGTGGTTAAGGCTTGCATGCGCCCGATAACGGAAGTAGCCTTGACCACCGATCGGGTACTCGTGATGAGTCGCAATGCGTTGTGTGGCGCGGGTTTGCGCCAGATTGTCACTTGCAACTGATCAGGAGGCTTGCTATAAAACCTCCACTTGTTGTGGCCAGGGAAATCAGCGCCGCAGCGGTGTTTGATAAAAGGGGAATATAAGAGTGAATAAATCTCAACTGATTGACAAGATTGCAGACGGTGCCGATATCTCCAAAGCTGCCGCTGGCCGTGCGTTGGATGCCTTCATTGATGCTGTTGGTGAAGCGCTGAAAGAGGGTGACCAGGTTGCTCTGGTTGGTTTCGGTACTTTCGCTGTACGCGAGCGTGCTGCCCGTTCAGGCCGTAACCCGCAGACTGGCGCGACCATCGAAATCGCTGCTGGTAAAGTTCCTGCCTTCAAAGCCGGTAAGGCCCTGAAAGACGCTGTTAACTAAGTCGGTCGCTGATATCCGTCGGCTACCGTCCTTGGTCGCAGACCAGACAAGTTAGAGAGTCTTCTCTCATACTGATTGACCAAGGCGCATCGCAATCGGTGCGCCTTTTCATTATTTACGCCCATCGAGTTCGGGAGCATAAGTACAAACATGATGTTGGATAAACTACGCGAAGGGGCGCAGGGCAAGGTAGCCAAGGTTATCTTGGGCCTGATCATCCTCTCCTTTGCCTTGGCTGGTGTAGGTAGTTACCTGAACGGCCCGGCCCGTACCGCCCCCGCCACCGTCAATGGCACCGAGATCAGTGCTGCGGCACTGGAAAATGCCTACCGTAACGAGCGCGCCCGCATGGAATCCCAGATGGGAGAGGCATTCAGCCAGCTGGCCGCGAACCCCGATTACATGAAACAGTTCCGTCGCGGTGTGCTGGATCGCCTGATCGATCAGGCGCTGCTGGACAGCAAGGCCCGTGAACTGGGTCTGCGTATCAGTGACGAACAGATCAAGCAAGCCATCGTAGCCATGCCGGAGTTTGCCGAGAACGGCAAGTTCAACAATGACCGCTATCTGCAGCTGATCCGTCGTGCCGGCATGACTCCTGAAATGTTCCGTGACTCCCTGCGTCAGGACATGGTGCGTCAACAGCTGATGGGCGCCCTGCTGGGCACCGAATTCTCCCTCAAGGGTGAAGCAGAGCAGCTCGACAAGCTCTACAACCAGACTCGCGATCTGCGCCTGGTGCGTCTGGCTGCCGCCAACTATGTGGATGATGTTCAGGTCTCCGACAACGAACTGGAGCAGTACTACAAGACCAATGGCGCCCGTTTCATGAACGACGAGCAGGTCAAGGTTGACTATCTGCTGCTGGACGCCGCCAACCTCGCCAAGGATATCAAGGTCACCGAACAGGATGCCCAGGATTACTACGATCAGCACCAGGATCTGTTCCAGCGTGCCGAACGTCGCCACGTGGCTCACATCCTGATCCCGTTTGGCAAGGACGAGAAAGCGGCCGAGCAGAAAGCTGAAGCCGTGCTGGCCAAAGCCAAAGCGGGTGAGGATTTCGCTGCGCTGGCCAAGGCTGACTCTTCCGATACCTTCTCTGCCAAAAAAGGCGGCGAGCTGGACTGGTTCGAGAAAGGGGTGATGGATCCGGCCTTCGAGAAAGCCGCGTTCGCCCTGAACAAGGCTGGCGATCTCTCCGGCGTGGTGAAGAGCCCGTTCGGTTTCCACATCATCAAGCTGCTGGGGGTTGAAGCAGCCCAGACCAAGCCGTTTGCCGATGTGAAAGAAGAGACCATCACTCGTCTGCAAGCTGACAAGGCCAAGGAGAAATTCTTCGCCGAGCAGCAGAAGATGGCTGACAACAGCTTCGAAAACCCTGACTCACTGGATCTGACCGCTGATGCCATGGGGATGAAGGTTCAATCTTCCGATTTCTTCACCCAGGCGACTGCTCCGGCTCCGCTGAACGATCCCAAGGTGCTCTCCGTAGCGTTCTCCGAACAGCTGCGCGATGACAACACCAACTCCGACGTGATCGAGCTGGCTGACGGCAAGGCGCTGGTGCTGCACATCACTGGTCACAAGCCCAAAGCGGTCAAGCCGCTGGCCGAGGTGAAAGAGCAGGTGATTGCAGCCATCAAGCATGACAAGGCCAGTGAAGTGGCCCGTGGCAAGGCCCAGGGCCTGCTGGACAAGCTGAAAGTCGGTGAGAGCATCACAGCCGATCTGACTGCACTCGGTCTGAAAGTGGAGACCCACAAAGGGGTTGCCCGCTTCGATCGCGAGCTGGATCAGAACCTGATTGCCCAGGCGTTCACGCTGCCCCATCCGATCGACGGCAAGCCGAGCGTGGCTCTGGTTGCCGAGACCAATGGTGACCGCGTTGTGGTTGCGCTGGACAAGGTCAACGTCCCTGCCGCAGCATCCGGCATGGCCGCCATGCTGCAAGCTCAGCTGGGTCAGGGCAAAGCCCAGGTGGATTACAAGTCTCTGATCGACGAGTTGCGCAAAGCAGCCAAGATCGAGTACTTCACCAGTGTGGAAGCGACCGTCGAGTAATCGGCACTGCGCAATCCATTGAAAACGGCTCCTTGATGGAGCCGTTTTTTTATCTGTGGGCAAGAGGGGGAGACTCAAGCTCTGTGCTCTGTGCTCTGTGCTCTGTTCTGTGGCGTGTAGTCACACCGCGGTTATACGCCATCTCAGTCGTCTAAAAACGGGATATAAAAAAACCGGCACCTGAGTGCCGGTTTTGCATTGCGCACTTGCGCAGGAGTTGGGTTATACCACGCCCTGGGTGCGCAGGTAATCCTCGTAGGTGCCGCCGAAGTCGCGGATACCATCTTCGCTCAGCTCCAGGATGCGGGTCGCCAGAGAGGAGACGAATTCGCGGTCGTGGGAGACGAAGATCAGGGTGCCTTTGTACATCTCGAGGGCCAGGTTCAAGGATTCGATAGATTCCATGTCCAGGTGGTTGGTCGGCTCATCCATGATCAGGATGTTGGGGCGCTGCATCATCAGCTTGCCGAATAGCATGCGGCCCTGTTCACCACCGGAGAGCACCTTGACCGGCTTCTTGATGTCGTCCTGGGAGAAGAGCAGACGACCCAATACGGAGCGCACAGCCTGCTCGTCTTCGTTATCCTGTTTCCACTGGGCCATCCAGTCGAACACGTTGAGGTCAGTGTCGAAATCTTCGGCGTGATCCTGGGCGTAGTAACCGATCTGGGCGTTCTCGGACCACTTGATGGTGCCGGTATCCGGTGCCAGATCCCCGACCAGCGTCTTGATCAGGGTCGATTTACCGATACCGTTGGTACCCAGAATGGCGACCTTCTCACCCACTTCCAGCATCATGTTGAGGCCCTTGAACAGGGGACCGTCGCCATAACCCTTGGATACACCTTCCACTTCCAGGATGTTGCGATAGAGCTTTTTGTCCTGCTCGAAGCGGATGAAGGGGTTCTGGCGGCTGGAGACCTTGACGTCCTCAATCTTGATCTTGTCGATCTGCTTGAGACGAGAGGTCGCCTGACGGGACTTGGAGGCGTTGGCGCTGAAACGGGAGACGAAGGATTGCAGATCGGCGATCTGGGCCTTCTTCTTGGCGTTGTCGGCCAGCAGACGCTCGCGCGCTTGGGTGGCGGCCAGCATGTAGTCGTCGTAGTTGCCCGGGTAAACGCGCAGCTCGCCGTAGTCCAGATCCGCCATGTGGGTACAGACAGAGTTCAGGAAGTGACGGTCGTGAGAGATGATGATCATGGTGCTTTCACGTTCGTTGAGCACCTGCTCCAGCCAGCGAATGGTGTTGATATCCAGGTTGTTGGTCGGTTCGTCCAGCAGCAGGATGTCAGGGTTGGAGAACAGCGCCTGTGCCAGCAGCACCCGCAGTTTCCAGCCTGGGGCCACTTCGCTCATCGGGCCGTTGTGCTGCTCGAGCGGAATGCCGACACCCAGCAGCAGCTCGCCTGCGCGCGCTTCGGCGGTGTAGCCGTCATACTCGGCAACCAGACCTTCCAGCTCGGCGGCCTTCATGTAGTCGTCGTCGGTGGCTTCGAGGTTGGCGTAGATGGCATCGCGCTCGGCGATGGCCGCCCACAGCTCGGTGTGACCCATCATGACCACGTCCAGTACGCGCATATCTTCGTAGGCGAACTGATCCTGACGCAGCTTACCGATGCGCTCGTTGACGTCCAGGCTCACATTACCGCCAGTGGGCTCCAGATCACCGCCGAGGATCTTCATGAAGGTGGACTTGCCACAGCCGTTGGCGCCGATAAGGCCATAGCGGTTGCCGCCGCCAAACTTGACGTTGATGTTCTCAAACAGCGGCTTGGCGCCGAACTGCATGGTGATGTTGTTGCTACTTAACAAGGTATGTGTCCCGATTGGTCTGTCAAATGGCGCGCATTATGGCACAGATCCCCCGAAAGTTTTAGCGAGAAGTGTGATCTTGATCGGGGCAAGCGGGGCGTGCAGCCGATTGATGGGCAATAAAAAAAGCCGGCATGAAGCCGGCTTGGAAGGATGAACTTGATCTGTTAGTGGGAGGTGGCGCCAGAGGCACCCAGCCCGGTTTGGGAGCGAACGAACTGCGGCAAGAACTTGGCGTGTTCGTCGGCGGCGTTCTGGGAGCTGTCGGTGATGGAGAAGAACCAGATCCCGACGAAGGCCAACCCCATGGAGAAGAGGGCAGGGTATTCGTAGGGGAAGATGGCCTGGGCATGGCCCAGCACTTTCACCCACACGGTCGGGCCCAGGATCATCAGGGTTACGGCGCTCACCAGTCCCAGCCAGCCACCGTAGACTGCGCCACGGGTGGTCAGGCGTGACCAGAACATGGAGAGGAACAGTACCGGGAAGTTGCAGCTGGCGGCGATGGAGAAGGCCAGACCCACCATGAAGGCGATGTTCTGCTTCTCGAACAGGATCCCCAGACCAATGGCAACCACGCCCAGCACCAGAGTCGTCATCTTGGAGACACGCAGTTCATCGGTCTCGTTAGCCTTGCCCTTCTTCAACACGCTGGCATAGAGGTCATGGGAGACCGCAGAGGCTCCCGCCAGGGTCAATCCGGCAACTACCGCCAGAATGGTGGCAAATGCCACGGCGGAGATGAAGCCGAGGAACAGGCTGCCACCAACCGCATTGGCCAGGTGGACGGCTGCCATGTTGGTGCCGCCCAGCAGGGCGCCGGTGGCGTCCTTGAAGGCCGGGTTGGTGCTGACCAGCAAGATGGCGCCAAAGCCAATGATGAAGGTGAGGATGTAGAAGTAACCGATAAAGCCGGTGGCGTAGAACACCGATTTACGCGCCTCTTTGGCGTCACTCACGGTGAAGAAACGCATCAGGATATGGGGGAGACCGGCGGTACCGAACATCAATGCCAGCCCGAGCGAGATGGCGGAGATGGGGTCAGCAACCAGGCCACCCGGACTCATGATGGCGATCCCTTTCTCGTGCACCTTGACCGCTTCGCTAAACAGGGCACCGATATCGAAGTTGACCGATTTCATGACCATGATGGCCATGAAGCTGGCACCGGAGAGTAGCATCACTGCCTTGATGATCTGCACCCAGGTAGTGGCCAGCATGCCGCCAAACAGCACGTAGAGCACCATCAGGATACCGACCAGCACCACGGCCACATGGTATTGCAGGCCAAACAGCAGCTCGATCAGTTTGCCGGCACCGACCATCTGGGCGATCAGGTAGAGGGCGACCACCACCAGCGAACCACAGGCGGAGAGGGTACGCACCTCAGTTTGCTTGAGACGGTAGGAGGCGACATCGGCGAAGGTGTATTTGCCGAGGTTGCGCAGCCGTTCGGCGATCAGGAACAGGATGATGGGCCAGCCCACCAGAAAGCCGATGGAGTAAATCAGACCATCGTAGCCGGAGGTGTAGACCAGCGCGGAGATCCCGAGGAAGGAGGCGGCGGACATATAGTCACCGGCGATGGCCAGACCGTTCTGGAAGCCGGTGATACGGCCACCGGCGGCATAGTAGTCAGAAGCCGAGCGGTTGCGCTTGGAGGCCCAGTAGGTGATGAACAGGGTGGCGGCTACAAAGACCACGAACATCACGATGGCCGACACATTGAGGGGTTGGCGTTGTACCTCGCCGGTCAGCGCATCCGCTGCCAGCAGGGGGGAGGAGGCCAGTGAGGCCAACAGCAGCCACTTGCCTTTCATGCTTTTTGCGCTCATGACTGCACTCCCTTGAGGATCTTCTGATTCAGCTCGTCAAACTCGCCGTTGGCCCGAAACACATAGATGCCGGTCAATACGAAAGAGGAGAGGATCAGTCCCACCCCGACCGGAATGCCACGGGTGACGGTGGTGCTGTCGCTGAGCGGGGTGCCGAGCCAACCGGGGGCAAAGGCGATGAGCAGAATAAACGCCAGGTAGAGTCCCAGCATCAGAGCCGAGAGGGCCCAGGCAAAACGCTGGCGCTTGGCGACCAGCTCCTGGAAGTTGGGATCTTGCTGGATCCTCAGATAGCTTTGCTGTTCCATTGCAGTTCTCCATGACATGAGTGTCAGCGGTGGATGGGGTAACCCCGACGAGCAGGGGATCTGCTCATGTAAGTAAAATGTGAATTAAATGTTATTTGTCGACAATTAGACTTTGGGATAAGCCAGTGGCGAGCCGCAGGTCAGGCGCAGATAGATGAGCGCAGCCGTGGTGGCATCGGCAAGGGCATCGTGGGCAGGCAGGGATGGCAGTTCAAGGTGGCTGCAGATGGCACTCAAATGGAGGTCAATAGCCGCATCGGGATAGCGGCGATAGAGGTGGTCGTGATAGAGCTGGCTCACCTCGATCCCTCGCTGAGGCAGGGTCAATCCCCACAATTTCTGGCAGGCAAGATTGAGAATGCGCAGGTCGTAAGCGATGTGATAGCCCACCAGTTCACGGGGGCCGATAAAGTGAAGCAGCAGGCGCAGCGCGGCTTCCAGCTCCATTCCCTGTTGCAGATCCTGATGGCGCAGACCGTGGATCACCACCGATTGGCTGGTCAGGCTGGCCGGTGGCTGCACCTTGATGGCGAGGGCCTCGCCGGTCAGCAGCCGGTTACCCTGAATGCGCACCGCCCCGATGGAGACGATCTCGGCCTGCTCGGGATCGAGACTGGTGGTCTCGAAATCGAGGGCGATCCGTTCATCTTCCGGTGGGGTGGCAAAGAGCGGCGCGAACTCGCCCGTTCGGAACGCGCGGCCATACCAGTAGCGTCGAACGCGGCTCAACATGGCTATTGTCTCAGACGAAAGTGCAAGGTGAGCCATTGCTGGAACTTCTTCACCTGATGCAGCGCCTGGCGCAACAGATCCCGCTCGCTGTGGCTGAGCTCGCTTGTCTGCACCCGACTACCGCTCCCCTTGAGCTGGCTGCGTAGCCTCAGCCGGATAAAGAGCCGGAACGCCTCCGCCAGATTGCTGCCATAGTCGGCGCTGAGCCGCTCGGCGGCCACCAGCGCATCGATACGCCCAAGGGTTGAAGTCTCCAGAATGCCTGCCTCAAGGGCCAGCATCCGGATGCCGTGTACCAGCGGGAACAGGCCGCCCCGCTTCAGATCCAGCCCTTCCGGTGGCTGCTCCAGCCGGCCAAACAGGGTGAGGGGGGCATGAAAGGCCACTGCCGGTCGCACCATCTCCGCCAGCAGATCCCGTCTGTCCGCCAACTGCTCGCGCAGCGCTCTGGCAACCGGCAGATGCAGTTGGCGATCCCCCGCGATGGGGTGAGCATCGGCCAGGGTGGCGAGCCAGAGCAGCTCATCCTCTTTTGCCGTGGTGCAGGCGCTGGCAATGGCGCTTTGCCACTCGCTGCCTGTTTTTACCCAGGCCGGATTGTTCACCATCACCTGCCCGGGGCAGAGGGGGTAGCCGAGGCGCTCCAGCAGGGCGCTGAATTCGGCCAGATCGGCTGTCTGGGTGGGCCATGTCAGCCCCTCTGGCAGGATCAGGGCGTTGTCCTGATCGGTTTTGAGGATCTGCTCGCCACGCCCCTCCGAGCCCAGCATCAGCAGGCAAACCTTATCCTGCACCTCGGGGTTGATCACCAGCGCAAAGGCTTTGGCGATCAGCTGCTCGTTGATGGTGGCGATCAGCTTCATCAAAAAGGCGGTGTGGATCCCCTGGGCAAACAGCGAGCGGGTCAATTGCTGCTGTTCACGGGCGACCGCCTCCAGCGCCAGCAGGCTGTCGGCGCGGGCGATACGCAACGTCAACACGTGGGAGTGTGTCGAGAAGAGCCCCAGCACCTGGGTCAGTTGCAAGATGCCCGCCACCTCGTTGCCACGCCACACCACCAGTCGCTTGATACGATGGCGGGTCATCAGCAGCAGGGCATCAAACAGATAGCTCTCCAGCGGCAGACCAATCAGCGGGGTAGGGGTCAGCACAGAGAGGGGGGCTGTTAGTGGCAATCCCTTGAGGGTCAGGGCGTGGAGCAAGGTCTTGCGGGTTGCCAGCGTGAGGGAGCCATCGTGGGCGGGGTAGAGCAGGCAATCGGTCCCCTTGCTCACCATGGCTTCGGTCGCCGCCAGCAGTGACAGCTTGCTGTCGACGATAAGCGGTGCCTGCAGGTGGCCGGGTTCGATGCGGGTCAGGATAAATTCCGCCAGATTCTTCTGACCCAGCTGTTCGCGCTGCTCCTGCTGGCGCTGACGCTCGGCCAGATTGGCGGTGAAGTAGCTGGCAAACTGCGGATCCTGTTCACAGAGCGCCAGAAAGGTGTGGCGAGGGATGAGTTGGCAGAGGCTATCTTCCAGCGCGGTGAAGCTGTGGCGGCAGCGGCCATCAAACTGGGCGCGCACATCGAACAGATCATCGACCCCGTAATCACCAAACTGGTGGTGAGGTGCCGACTCTTCCACCGCCCCCTTGATGATGAGATAGAGGCCGGGAGGCTCATCCCCCTCTTTTAGCAGCAGATCCCCGGCCCGAAAATAGCAGAGCGAGAGGTGACGGGAGAGCCGCTCGCGCGCCTCCTCATCCAGTCGGTCGAACGGTGGTCTGGCAAAATTGAACAGGGTTGACATGACAGCGTCCTCTGCTGGCTTGCGGCACTCATGCTGCTCCCAGTGTGACAAAGGGAGGGGGAGGCGACCAGCCGACTTTAGTCTCAACTGTACCGCCTGTTCACACTCTGGTAACGTGGTGGTATGACCAGTGAGTCAGTTTAAGGGATCAAGGAGAGGACAAGGGAGATGGAAAAACCAAGGGTCAAGTGCGAGATCCACGACGGGATTGCCGAAGTGATGCTGACGCGGGGGGACAAACTCAATGCGCTGGACCGCGCCATGTTCAGTGCCATCGACGAGACGCTGACGCAGCTCGCCCGGCACAAGGGGCTGCGGGCGGTGATCCTGCATGGCGAGGGGCGGGCCTTCTGCGCCGGGCTGGATGTGAAATCCATGCTGAGACAGCCGGTGGCGGCGCTCGATATTCTCAAGCGTGAAGCGGACGAAGCGACCAATCTGGCCCAGCGGGTCGCCTATGGCTGGCATCAACTGCCGGTGCCGGTGATTGCGGTGACCCAAGGAGTCTGTTTTGGCGGTGGCTTGCAGATTGCGCTCGGAGCCGATTTTCGCTTCAGCACCCCCGATTGCCGCTTCTCGGTGATGGAGATCAAGTGGGGCATCATCCCCGATATGAGTGGCAGCGTCACCATGCGCAACCTGATGGGAGTGGATACCGCCATGGAGCTGGCCATGAGCGGGCGCGAGCTCGATGCCGTCGAGGCCAAATCCCTCGGGCTGGTGAGCCGGGTCTGCGCCGATCCGCTGGTGGAGGCGCGGGAGTTTGCCCGCACCCTCATCACCAAGTCGCCGGATGCACTGGCGGGGATCAAGCAGCTCTACAGCCAGGCCTGGGCCCGCAGTGACGAGGCGATGCTCAAAGAGGAGACCCGGCTGCAAAAGCAGATCCTGGGGCGACCCAATCAGTGGCGAGCCACCCTTAACAGCCTGTTTCGCTGGCGGCTGCCCTTCGGGCCGCGCCGCAATCCGCTCTGACTGCGAGCTGCACGAGCGATCTACGGTATGCCCGACTACTTGGGTGGCTTGCAGTCGGCGCTGCTTAACCAGGATGCCACCCTGTTTCGGCGCAAATACTTCCTCAACGGCGCGCACATGGGCTTCATCTTCTACGCCACCGACCCGAACATGGATGACGACACCGAGGAGGAGATGAAGGAGATGATTGTGATCAGCAAGGGGGTGGGGAACTTCCGCTCCATGTTTGTGAACATCCCGGACGGCAAGCCCGATGGCATCAAGCTGATACCTGTGGGGGATATCGCCACCAAGGATGAATTCGCGGCCATCAAGGGGATCACCGCTCAGGATGTATTGACCAGCCACCGCTTTCCGGCGGCGCTGGCCGGTATCATCCCGACCAATGGCGGGGGAGGGCTCGGGGATCCCGAGAAGTACGATGCCACCTATGCCCGCAACGAGGTGTTGCCGCTGTGCGAGCTGATTCAGGATGCCATCAACAGTGCGGGACTCCCTCGCCCCCTTTGGGTCGATTTTCGGGAGAATATCGGTTCGACTGTATAAACAAACAGTGTTTGCTGTGGCAAGATAGGCTGTTGATTTGGATAGAAAAGGGGGCGTAATGCGGGTTTATTGCAAAGTGTGTGGCCAGCGGGGCCGCATTACCAAGACCAACCGACTGAGCGATGATGTCTCGGATCTCTACTGCCAGTGCACCGATGCAGAATGTGGCCACAGTTGGGTGGCCACCTTGTCGTTCGCCCATACCCTCAGCCCCTCGGCCAAGACCACCAACCAGCTGGTGCTGAGTTTGATGGGCTCACTGACGCCAGAGGGACGGCAGCTGGTACTGAAAGGACTGGGGGCGCGATAAGAGTGCCTCTGATTTTTTTCACTACGAATGACCACTGGTACAGCCCCAGTTCAGATAGCCACAGCCGTTTACCATTGTCCCCTCAGCGTTACTGATCACTATCAAAAAACCAATAAAAATCAGCTCCATACATAATTTTTCACTCACAAATGTAGTTATCATTTGATACCTTAGGAAGGTGCGAACAAGTCCCTGATATGAGATCATGCATGTCATCTGGAGCCATGGAACAGGGTTCATCATGAGTCATCAACTTACCTTCGCCGAC